>CAKTXU010000495.1 GCA_934630995.1 uncultured Eubacteriales bacterium | reverse complement strand
GCCGGTTCAGCGCGGACAAGTCCTCCCGGTCGGCGGCATTCTGCGCCTGCAGGGCGTCGCAGAGCCCGAATTCCACGGCGGCGGCCGCCGGAGCGCCGCTTTCCATCACCCGGTCGAGACTGTCCGCCAGGGGAGGGGGCTCCCGGTTCTCGGAGCGGACGGGGAGGAGGATACGGCCTGCCGCCGCCTCCGCCGCCTTCCGCTTGTCGGCGATGGCGCCGAACTGCTGCCGGGCCCGCTCCGCCAGCTCCAGCTGGAGGTCCCGGTATATACCGGTGTCGAAAATGCGGCGGAAAATCTCCGCCCGTTCGTCGCTGCCCGCCAGCAGCAGGCGGAGGAATTCCCCCTGTGCCAGCATGCACAGCTGCTTGAACTGTTTATAGTTGAACCGCAGAAGGGCCGTTATCCGGCGGGTGACCTCTCCGGTCTTGACCACCGGCGGCTCGTCGGGGAGCAGCAGCTCGGCGTCGGCGGGCTGCCGGGTGAGGCCTTCCCCCCGTCTTTTCGGGCGGCTGTATTCCGGCTTCCGGGTAACGGTGTAGGTTTTCCCCCGGTGCTCGAAGCAGAGGCTGACAAAGGTATCGGCCGAGGGGTCTGCAAAATCGCTGCGCAGGCCGTCCCCGCCCCGGTTTTCCCCGCTGGTTTCCCCGAACAGGGCATAGGAGATGCCGTCGAAGATGGTGGTTTTCCCCGCGCCGGTGTCTCCGGTAATGAGAAAGAGTCCGCCGGAGCCCAGGCGGGTAAAGTCCACCTCCACCGTCCCGGCGTAAGGGCCGAAGGCGCTCATCGTCAATTTCAGGGGTTTCATACGCATTCCTCCCGGCTTGTCCAAGCCTTCAAATCCAAAGAAAAGAGGGCGGGCAAAGCCCGCCCGTTATCTGCCCTGCTAGGGGCCTGGTTCAATCGTCCCTGGAGCGGAATACCCAGCCCCGCTGGATGCGGAAGCTGAGAAGGAAGAGCACCGTATCCACCAGGATTTTGGCCACCTTATCGTTGAAGGCCAGCCCGCTGACCAGCCCGTACACCGCGCCCGCGCTGCAGAGCATCTGCACCACCGCCAGGGCGTAATACCGCACAAGGCACCGGCCTCCGTCCTCAGCGGAACGGAAAACCGCGTTGCGGTTGATGAGGTAATTGCACATGGAGGAGAGGACCCGGGCGCCCAGGGTGGCGGGCAGGACATACCAGTCCCCCATCCCCACCGTCCGGAATACATAGGAAAAGCAGGAGAAGAGGACGAAATCGATGAGAAAGGAGGAGAGGGAGGAGAGCAGAAACTTGCCGAACACCGCATAAATTTTCAGAGAGTCGACCAGGGGATTGAAGTGGGAGGAGGCGTTGCCGGCGATGTACACGGTTTCAATGCCCACCTGGCGGATGGGGATACGCTCCTCCGCGCAATCGATGAGCATGTTCATCTCATATTCGTACCGGTTGCCCTTGGTGGTCAGGAACCGCACCATCAGCGGACGGGCCATTCCCCGCAGACCGGTCTGCGTGTCGGCGATCTTCACCCCGCAGAGCAGGCGGAAAACGTTGCGGGTCATCACATTGCCGAACCTGCTGCGGGCGGGGACGTCCTCGCGGGAGAAGTCCCGGCTGCCCAGGATCAGGGAATCGGGATGGGCCAGCAGATCGGCGGCGCATTTCTCGATATCCTCCAGCCGGTGCTGGCCGTCCGCGTCCACCGTCACCGCGCCGACAAGATCGGGCCAGGTGTTCAGCAAGTGATTGAAGGCGGTTTTGAGGGCCGCGCCCTTGCCGAAATTGATATGGTGGCGCAGTATCACGCCGCCCGCCGTTTCCGCCGCCTCGAAAAAGGGGGCGCAGTCCGGCAGGCTGCCGTCGTTGACGACGAGGATATGGGAAAACCCGGCCGCCCGGAGGGCTTCCACCAGGCGGGGGAGATTTTCGTCGGGATTATACGCCGGAATGATGATGCCGACGGCTTGATAATAGGAGGGGGATTCCGGCATGGCGGCATACTCCTTC
>CAKTXU010000494.1 GCA_934630995.1 uncultured Eubacteriales bacterium | reverse complement strand
TACTGTACACTCTGACGCCGGGTCGGTGTCAAGAACTTTTTTCAGGGGGGCAGGTTTTTGTCCGGCGGGCACCTCCCCCGCGTCCTTTCCATATACTGTAGAGAATGCCCTTGTCCGGTTCTAACGAAACGTACCGGGACGATTGGAAAGGATGAACAGCATGATCGAACGATGCGTACCTCTCGAACCCGCGGCGGAAGCCGTCTGCGACGCCGGCGCCGTCCCGCCGCTGATATTTCAGCTGCCGCCCGCGCAGGGGCGGGAGGTTTTGGAAAAAGCGCAGGACGCGCCGGTTTATATGTATCCCGCCTCCGTCAATCCTATCCGGATGGACACCGGAAAATGGGGCGTTATCCCGGTGTATGTGGTCTGTCCGGAGCCCTGCGGCCCCAAGCCCCACGTCATTTTCTATATCCACGGCGCGGGCTGGGTGTTCGGCAGCTTCCACACCCATGAGAAGCTGGTCCGGGAGCTGGCGGCCCGCACCAATTCCATCGTGGTTTTCCCCGAATACACCCGTTCCCCCGAGGCGCGGTATCCGGTGGCCATCGAGCAGTGCTACCAGGTGCTGTGCCGCGTTCCCGCCCTGCTGCGGGATATGGGCCTGGATGCAACGCTTTGTACCCTGACGGCGGCGGGGGACAGCGTGGGCGGCAATATGACCATAGCCATGACACTGATGGCCAAGTACCGGAAGGGCCCTGCTATTCACAAGCAGCTCCTGTATTATCCCGTGACCAACGCCTGCTTCGATACGGGGTCCTACAGGCGGTTCGCCGAGGGCTATTACCTTTACCGCGCAGGCATGATGTGGTTCTGGAACCAGTACGCCCCCTGCGAGCGGGAGCGGGCCCGCATAACGGCCTCCCCGCTGCGGGCGTCCCCAGACCGGCTCCGGGGCCTGCCCGCCGCCATGATTCTGAACGGGCAGGCGGACGTGCTGCGGGACGAGGGGGAGGCCTTTGGGGAAAAGCTGCGGTGCGCGGGCGTGGAGGTCACGGCGATGCGGTTCCAGGGCATCATCCATGATTTCGTCATGCTCAACTCCCTGGATCAGACCGATGCCTGCCGGGCCGCCATGGACGCCTCCACCGCATGGCTCAACCGCAAAAACGGGGAAGCCTTGACCGGGCGGGACGGCTGAACCGCGGACGGCGCGAAAAAGAGCGGCGGGCCTTGTTTCAAGGTCCGCCGCTGATTTTATTTTACCAGAGGGACGGCACGGCCGGTCCTGGCGGATAGATAGGCGGTTTCCATCAGCTGTGACAGGCGGATCGCTTTGTCCACGCTGAAAGGAATAGGGGCGCCGTTCAGCACGCCGTCCACCCACTGATCGACAGGCTTTTTCAAGGGCGCGGGGAGGAGGGCTTCCCGGAAGCCGCCGTCTGTGGAAAGCACACTGCGGCAGTCGGGGCCGCCGGTGAGCCAGGTTCCCTTGGTGCCGCAGATTTCCAGGGAGAAGGGGTCGTTTTCACAGACGAAGCCCGTCTCAGAGGAGCCGATGGCCCCGCCGGCATAGGTCAGGAGGGAAACAGCGTTGTCCTCCACGGCGCGGCCGGTGACATGGGTGAAGGCCGAGGAAATCGTCTCAGGCAGGCCTAAAAAGGCGTCCAGCAGGTACATGGAATGGGCGCCCAGATCCATCATCGCCCCGCCGCCGCAGGGGACGGGATCGTAGAAATGGGAGGGGAGCCAGTCCGCGGTGGCGCCGTTGTGGCAGTTGCGCACCCGGGCATAGGTGATATCTCCCAGCACCCCTTCCCGGACAGCCTGAAGGGCGCCCTGGATAAAATCCCTGCAAAGCCAGGGGAAGGAGATGCAGAAGGCGACGCCGCTTTGTCGGACGGCGTCGGCGATGGCCAAGGCGTCGGCCAGGGTGAAGGCCAGCACCTTCTCGGTGAAGATATGCTTGCCGGCGGCCGCCGCCTTTTGAAGCAGGAGCGGGTGCAGATTGGTGGCGGAACAGACGGCGACGCCATCCACGTCTCCCCGGCCCAGCAGGCTGTCCGGATCGGGAACGA
>CAKTXU010000493.1 GCA_934630995.1 uncultured Eubacteriales bacterium | reverse complement strand
CCGCATAGGCGCTCTGGGCGGAAAGGGCCGCCAGCGCCTGGTTGGCCTTGACCTCCGCGCTTTCCGCAGCCTTGATGTTGGAGGGCCCCAGGGCCCGCTCCTTGAAGCGGAGCATCTGATTGTCCTCATTGGTCAGCCATTCGGCCAGCTCCATCGCATCCACAGGAAACTTCGTCTTTTTGTTGATACCGATTTGTTTATATCCGGCGAAGCTGCCCATCTGCACCTGCTTGCCGTCCACGGTGAAGGTGGGCAGCTTCGTGGCCGCATAGTTGTCCCCCAGCTTTTCGATGGCCGAATCCGCCTTCCAAGCGCCCGTGATGCCCGCCACCGCGCTGGTGCCGATATTGGCGTCGAATACGCTGTCATCGCCGTTGAGGAAGGAGGGATGGGCCACGATCTGCCGCAGGGCTTCTCCCACCTTGACGCCGGTTTCATTGTTGAGATCGCATACCTGCTTGCCGTTCTCATCCCGGCCGATAGTACAGCCTGCTCCCACGAAGAAGCCCGCCATATACCACGGTTCCTTCATATTGATAACGACCTTTTTCCCGGCGGTCTTGGCGGCCTCGAGAATGCCGTCCAGGGTTTTCACCTGTTCCTCGGACACGACGCTTTTGTCGTAGTAGAGAAAATAGCCGTTGTCGGCGGTCATGGGGTAAGCGTACAGCTTGCCGTCTGCCTTGCACGCGTCCACCGAGCCTTTGGAATTCGCTGACTCGATTTTATCGGTGTTCCGGGTGATCTGGTAAAGCGCCCCGGCCTTGATGAGCTCGTTCATCTGATCGTTGGGGAAGGAAAAAATATCCGCCGCCGCATCCGGATCCTCCAAGAATTTGGTCTTGACGTCGATTTCTCCCACGACGCCGAAAGTGATGTCATAGGTTTTATCGGGATGGGCTTTTTTGAATTCGTCCACCATTTTGCCCAGCAGCGCCTGATCCTCCTGGGCGCCCCATACCTTCAGGGTAACCTTGGACGCGCCGGAGCCGCCGGAGCTGCTCTCTTCCTCATCCTTTTTACAGCCGGTCAGCCCTACGGCCAGCAACCCGGCCAGCAGAAAGGCGGCGCACCGTTTTGCCAGTTGCATATCCATTCAAATCCTTTCTTTATCCACAAAATGCTTGTAGGCTTCTCTCCGCGCGGAACCGGTTCTATCCGCGGCGGTTGTCCTTATTCTGTCCCGTCATCTGCCAAATATCCCGGGCGTATTCCCGAATCGTTCTGTCACTGGAAAAGACGCCGGCATTGGCTGTATTCAGCAGACATTTTCTGGTGAAGGCACGCCGGTCGGCATAGTCCCGATTCGCCTGCAGCCGGGCGTCACAATAGGGCAAAAAATCGTGCAGCAGGAAATAATTGTCCGGCCGGTGCCAGGAAGCGCCGTCCAACAGAGCGGAGTACAGCTCTCGGAACATTCCGGTGCCGCCGTCACTGAAGGTACCATCTATCAGAGATTCCACCACCCGTCGGATACGCGGCTCCCTCTCAAAAAGGGCTCGCGGCTCATAGCTGTCCCGCAGCTTCTCGATTTCCTCCACCCTGGCGCCAAAGATATAATTGTTGTCCTCTCCAGCCTGCTCGACGATTTCCACATTGGCCCCGTCATAGGTGCCCAGGGTCACGGCGCCGTTGAGCATAAACTTCATGTTGCTGGTGCCCGAGGCTTCGGTGCCAGCGGTGGATATCTGTTCGGAGACATCGGCGGCGGGGATGATTTTTTCCGCGTAGGAGACATTGTAATTGTGCACGAACACCACCCGCATTTTATCCGCCACAGCGGGATCGCTGTTGATGAGGCGGCCCACCTCATGGATATATTTGATGATCCCCTTGGCCCGGAAATAACCGGGAGCCGCTTTGGCGCCGAACAGATAAAGGGTGGGGGTGAAGCCGGTTATACGCCCGTCCTTCAGCCCGTAATAGGTGTCCAGAATCGACAAGGCGTTGAGCAGCTGCCGCTTGTATTCGTGGAGCCGTTTGACCTGGACGTCAAAAAGGAAAGCGGGATCCACCCGTATTCCCTCCTGCCG
>CAKTXU010000492.1 GCA_934630995.1 uncultured Eubacteriales bacterium | reverse complement strand
GCCCCAGGGCGTAGGACTGCAAATAGGTCCCCACCTTGCCCAGCTTGGCGCGGATAAAGGCAGGGTCCGCCGCCGCCAAATCGCCGATGGTGTGGATATAATAGCGGTTCAGCAGCCGGCCCGTTTGCGGTCCGACATACAACAGATCGGCAACGGGAAGGGGCCAAACCATCTCCTGCCAGCCCGTGGGCGGGATGACGGTGGTGGCGTCCGGCTTGTGTAAATCGCTGCCCAGCTTGGCAAACACCTTGTTGAAGGATACCCCGACGCTGACGGTGATCCCCAGCTCGAATTTGATGCGCTCCCGCAGGGCATCGGCAATGGTCCTTCCGTCCCCGAACAGACCAATGCTCCCCGTGACGTCCAGCCAACACTCGTCCAGACCGAAGGGTTCCACCAGGTCGGTATATTCGGCATATATCTTCTGTGCGAGCGTGGAGTGGCGCAGATAGAGCTCGTAGTGAGGGGGGACGATGACAATATCCGGGCAGAGCCGGCGGGCCATCCAGACAGGATTGCCGGTTCTGACGCCGTATTTTTTAGCGGCGTAGCTTTTGGCCAGCACAATACCGTGCCGCGCCTCCTGATCGCCGCAGACCGCCACCGGCTTATCCCGCAGAGCGGGAGTGTACAGACACTCCACGGAAGCGTAGAAATTGTTGCAGTCCACATGTAAAATGGTGCGCATGGCGATTCCTCCACGAAAAAAGAACATTAGTTCCACACTCATTATATGCATCGGGTTGGCCAAAATGCAATGGATAAATATGGATGTGCATTTTTTCCACGCAGATCCTTCTCAGAGGTGCATTTGCCGGACAAAGCCTTGAAATTAAGCGGTTTTTAAGGTTTCGTTCCGCCCATCTTCCGCCTTGTGTGGTAAAATGCAGGCATAAGGGTGTAAAACCCTGTAAAATATGCTATCCTTAAGGGGAGGCCCGCGGGGAACTTCCCGCCCGGAGCGGGGCATCAACAGCGAATAGGTGGAGAAACCGATGAGTGCGAATCAGAAAATTTTGGTGTGCGACGACGACAAGGAAATCGCGGCGGCGGTGGACATTTACCTGACGGCGGAGGGCTACACGGTTTTGCAGGCCTACGATGGACAGCAGGCCATCGAACAGCTGGAGGCCCATCCGGATATCCAGCTCATTCTCATGGATATTATGATGCCGCGGCTGGACGGGGTACGCGCTACCATGAAAATCCGGGAAAGCCGGAACATCCCCATCATCATGCTGTCCGCCAAAAGTGAGGACAACGACAAAATTCTCGGCCTGAATATCGGGGCAGACGACTATATCACCAAGCCCTTCAATCCTATGGAGCTCATCGCCCGGGTGAAATCTCAGCTGCGGCGGTACAACAATTTCGGCTCTGCGGTGCAGGAGGAGCCCGTATCGGGAGGCGGTACCCTGGTCAACGGCGGCCTGGAGCTGGACGACGGAGCCAAACGGGTGCTGGTGGACGGCACGGAGGTTTCCCTGACCCCGGTGGAATACAAAATCGTCAAGTTTCTCATGGAGAATCGGGGACTGGTCTTTTCCAGCAGTCAAATCTACGAAAGCGTCTGGAACGAGCCCTCCTACGGGGCGGACAATATCGTGGCGGTGCATATCCGGCATATCCGGGAAAAAATCGAGATAAATCCCAAGGAGCCCCGGTATATCAAGGTGATTTGGGGCCATGGGTATAAGATGGAAAAGCTGTAAGCGGTAAGGTGTTTGGGCGGAAAGGGGACGGAGGCCGTTTATGAAACTGAAAAACAGCCTGTTTATCAAGCTGACGGCCAGTATTCTGCTGGTGTTCATGCTGGCCGCGACGGGCGCCGGTATTTTCGGGATCCTCTACCTGGTGAGCCGGGTGGATGTGATGGCGGACAGCTATCTGGACGCCGGATACTGCCAGACCACCCTGGATAACAAGGTGGTCATGATCGACACGTATTACGCGCTGAAGCTCCGCCAGGAGGATACGGATTCCACCCAGTACGACATCACCTCCTATGAAACGGAGCTGGGCGTCACCGGGGAAAGCAATT
>CAKTXU010000491.1 GCA_934630995.1 uncultured Eubacteriales bacterium | reverse complement strand
CTGGAACTCTATGTCGGCGATGTCGTCGATGTGGACGTCAACGGCCAGAAATCCTATGCGCCCGGGCTCGGCGATATCACCGCCGCCTACAGCTCCCCCATCGATGAAAAGCCCTCCCAGCCCTGGTTCTCCCAGTACAGCACCAGCCAGCAGGAGGTGTACTCCATGCTGTATGAGGACGGCTTCGACCTGACGATCTTCGGCAGCGCCAACTACCTGATGGGCTATACGCCCGTATCGTTGGAGGAGGGGGCCTCCTACACCTACAGCCGCCGGCTGGTGGTGCTGGACACCGAGGGCTACGCCCAAATGCCCGACGCCATGGCGGCATACTATAACGCTTACGTTTACGGCATCAACGCGAGTATGGACGTCTACGGCGGCAAAATCAACCGCGGCGATATCTTCGACGCCACCGTGACTATTTCCAACTCCTCCGGGGAAGCGGTGGAGAATGTCAAAATCACGCTGGATACCCCTTATCAGCTCCTGGCTACCGGTGAAAGCGACATCATCCTGCCCGCCATTCCTGCCGGGGAGAGCCGTACCGCCACCTTTTCGGTGCTGGCCCTTGAGGGCGGCCGCGGCCTCCTGAAAGCCACCGTTGAGGCCGCCGGAGACGTCCGCCTCTCCTTCTCACAGGCCCTGTCCATCAGCGGCCAGGGGTATTACGCCGGGGACGACCACTCCCACTCCAAAAACAGCGACGGGTCCGGCACCATCCGGCAGAATGTGGACTCGGCTTTTGAAAACAAGCTGCTCAACTGGCTGTACAGCACCGACCACAACAAAATCACCCAGAAGGCGGAAACCGTCGCCGAAACCAACCGGCTGGACGGCAACTTTATCAGCATCACCGGCACAGAAATCACCTCCTCCGGCAAAGGCCACGCCCTGGCCTACGGCGTCAGCCGGTTCGTGCCGGAATACCGCATCGGCCAAACCGTCGACGGCAGGGTGTGGACCTGGCAGGATACCATCGATCAGGTCAACGACAACGGCGGCGTGTTCTATGTCGCCCATCCCAACTATCCCGGCCTCCAGTTTTCAGAGCCCTACGATATCCGGAACTATACGGGCATCGAGGTGTGGAACGGCTTTTATCACGCGCTGGATCCCGATCAGGATGTCAACACCTTTGCCTTCGATTACTGGGACAAGGTGAACTGCCGCGGGGAACAGAAATTTTTCGGCATCGCCAACTCCGACGGCCACAACGCGGGCAAGATGGGGGATCCCTATATCAAGAGCGAACTGGCGGAGCTCACCTACGACAACATCCAGTCCATCCTGCGCTCCGGTCAGTATTACGGCTCCAACGGGCCTGAAATCCGATACAACATCGAGGGCGTCGGCATGGCGGAAACCCTCAACCTGACCGGGGAGGGCATGGTGGATGTGAATATCGCCGCCTTCGACCCCAATTATGAACTGACCAGCGTGAAGCTCATCAAAAACATGGTCACCGGCAGCGTGGACGGCATCGCCCATAAAGAGGTCGTCTTTGAAAAGGATTTGAGCGGGGACGGCACTCACGAATTCCGGCAGACCCTGCGCCTTCCCGTCAAGGAGAACGAATTCTACCGCCTGGAGGTTATCAGCGAAGGCGGCACCACCGGCAACGGCGGCAAGGGACAGGGACAGGGCCTCGGCTTCGCCTTCTCCAATCCCATCTGGATCGGTCATGCCGATAAATCCAACGCCAAGGATTTGAAAGCCGTCTCCTATGACAACCCCAACGTGGCCAGCATCGAAACCACCGAGGGCGGCAGCCTGATCATCCGCGCCCTGGCGGGCAAGTTCGATATCAGCCAGCTTCATGCGACAGTATCCGACGGCGCCGCCGTGCGGATGACCCTGCACCCCGCAAAGACCGGCGATGAAACCGCCGCCGCCTATGTGGAAGCCCTCATCACCGCCGAGGACGGCAGCCGGATCACCAAGACCCTCTACCTTCTGGAGGAGGACTATACCGACACGGAGGCGCCCGCGCTGACGGTCAACGGCGAGGTTCCCGCCACCGGCAAGGTGGGGGAGGCCACTGTCCTGCCC
>CAKTXU010000490.1 GCA_934630995.1 uncultured Eubacteriales bacterium | reverse complement strand
ATCATATCCTTTGGGCCTGTGAAGGGGACACGGTGTCCCTCATCAGCCAATACACCCTCCACAGCGCTCTGCTGCGCCCCCTGATGATGACCAACATCTATCCCTTCCTGGTGGGAATGGCCGCCCTCAAGCACGAAAAAATCGACCGTTTTCCGGACATCGCCGACCCGGACAATCATGCCCTGGGCGTCCACTGCGGTTATTTCGGCTTCGCACCCCGGAGCTTCTGTTCCTGCTGGACCTTGCGCCCCAGGGTGCTGGAAATTGTCGGGGAGGACGCCATGGCGGTGGACTGCCGGATGGCTCCGGGCCCGGTCACCATGGCGAAGCTCCATCCGGGCATGGGAAAGCTCACCGTCATCGAGGCGGAAATTGAGGATTACGTGCAGTATCCCGGATCCGACTGCCGCAACGGGGCGCTGCTGCGGTACCGCCGTGGGGACGGCCATGCCGTCATGGAGCATTTGTCCTCGCATCACGCGCTGCTGATACATGGAGCGGTCACCCATGAGATCCTTGCCGCCGCCACGGTATACGGCCTGGAGGTGGAAGTCCTGTAGCCCGAAGAGAGCGGCGGGTGCATTTTTGTTTCCCGGCATGTGTTTTTTTGTTTCATACTGAATGATGTTTTTTATTGCGTAATTGACAGGAGAGTTTTCCTGTGATACAATAATAAAAAATAAAAAACAATAATAAACGACAGGAGTGAAGGTGAATATGAAAGGGAACGGCTGCCCCAGGGGATTCGCGCGGTTGACGACGCCGGAGGCGCTGCCGCTGCTGGACAAATACGCCGATATCCAGTACGAGGGCAGTATCGCCAAGTGCGGGGACAACGGCGATTGGGACTGGGGGATGTACACGGACGAAAAGGGCGAATGGGTGCTGATGGAAGCCGACGGCCCAGGCTGTCTCTACAATTTCACCCAGCACCGCTACCCGACAAGCGACGTGCCGGTTTTCCGATTTTATTTTGACGGAGCGGAGGAACCTCAGTTCACCATCATACCAGCGGAATTCGGTACGAAATACCCCTTTGTATCCCCCCTGGCGGACAAGTATGAGGGGCCGGAGGATAACGGGAGAGGGCCTATTTGGGTGGTGCGCAGCTTTGTACCCATGGAGTTCCGCACCCATTGCAAGGTGACCTCCTCCCTCCGGCTGGAGGGCTACGAAAAGACTGCCGGTGGCGGCGGCTGGGGACATGTGCTGTATCATACATATGAAAGCGCCGAGGGGCTGACCACCTTCACCGGGCAAGAGGATTTGGAGGCAATGTTGGGCAAGCTGCGCCGGTGCGGGGAGGATCCCAAGGAGATGGGGGTGACTCTGCAGGCGGAGAGCGGCCGGTTCGTGCTGAAGGAAGGCGAAGGCCGCACTCTTCTGGAGCGCCGGGGAGGCGGGGCCGTCACGGCGGTGCGTCTGGCGCTGGAGGGTTTCCGGCCGGCTCTGCTTCAGGAGGTGTGGCTGCGCCTGACCTGGGAGGATGCCCCTTTTCCGGCGGTGGAGGCGCCGATCGGCACCTTTTTCGGCTGCGAATACGGGAATTTGCCCGCCGACCAGCGCCTATATCTGCTGGGCATGCGCATCGCGCAGGGGAAACGGGCGGAGTTTTATCACTATTTTCCCATGCCCTTCTGGGAGGCGGCGCGAGTAGAGCTGCTCAACCGGGGCGGAGAACCGGTGACCGTGGCCGGCGCCGAACTCACCTATCTTGACCGGACGGTTTACGATCGGAAGGCGGCGGGATATTTCACCGCTTCTCCCTATTACCACAGGACAGCCAATGTCCTGGGAAAAAATTCGATTATCGCGGAGATGACAGGTACCGGATACCTGGTATACGGCTGCCTGTCGGGCACCGGTATTTCGTCTGGCTGCGAGGGGGATGTCCGCGTGTTTATAGACGACAGGCGTTCCCCGACGGTGGAGAGCGACGGGTCGGAGAGCTGGGCCTCCTACGGCTGGGGCTTCGTCACTCCACCCCAGTGCAATCCTTTCAGCGGCTACAACGGCCGGCCGGGGGTTAATGAGGACTGGTCTATGGTCCGGCT
>CAKTXU010000489.1 GCA_934630995.1 uncultured Eubacteriales bacterium | reverse complement strand
TCCTTGCGCTTGGACAGCTTCCGCTTGCCGCCGTCCTCCTCCTTCATGATGGGGCTGACGTGGGCGTACTTCGGCGGCTTGAAGCCGAGAAGGCGGAAAAGCTGCAGATGCTTGGGGACGGAGGATATCCATTCGTCACCCCGGATGACATGGGTGGTGCGCATCAGGTGATCGTCCACGGCATGGGCGAAATGATAGGTGGGAATACCGTCCGATTTCAACAGCACAAAATCCTCGTCGTTTTCCGGCATCTCGATGGGGCCCTTGATCATATCCTCGCATTTGACGCGGGTTGTCTCGCTGCCCGGAGAGCGGAGCCGTACCACATAGGGGACCTTGCGCTCCACCTTTTCGATGGCCTCCTCCACGGGCAGATCACGGCAGACCGCGTAGGAGCCGTAGTAGCCGGTGCGCTGCTTTTGCTTTTCCTGCGCCTCCCGGACGGCGGCGGTCTTCTCCGGCGTGCAGAAGCAGGGATAGGCCAGGCCGCGCCGCACCAGGTCCTTGACATAGGCGTGGTAAATGGCGGCCCGGCGGCTCTGCTGATAGGGGCCATAGCCGCCGCTTTCCTCGCCGGGGGCCGTCATGCCCTCGTCGATGGTCAGGCCGTAGGCGCGCAGCCCCTCCAATATATCCGCCGCGCCGCCCTCGACCTCGCGTTTTTTGTCCGTATCCTCCAGGCGGAAATAGAAGAGGCCGTCCGATGCATCGGCGGTCAGCCGATTGGCCATGGCGGTGAAAAACACGCCCAGGTGCAGAAAGCCGGTGGGGCTGGGGGCAAGACGGGTGACCCGGGCGCCCTCCTTCAGCTGTCGCGGGGGATAGAGGCGTTCGTAATCCTCCGGCGTCTTTTCAATTGCCGGGAACATGGCGTGGGCCAGTCTGTCCAAATCCGTCATCAGGAATCATGCCTTTCCGTTGCGGCGCAAGGATACGCCAGTTTTAGTCAATACCAATACTTTACAGTTTCCTGTTGAAAATGTCAATCGATGTATGGTAATATATAGAGGTTATCCTGCCGCAAATTTTAGATAAGTAAGGAAGGTCTCGCCGATGAATTACCATTTTGCCGACAACGTCAAAAGCCTGAGCCCGTCGGCTATCCGCGAAATATTGAAATATGCCGCCGACCCCGAGGTGGTTTCCCTCTCTGCGGGGAATCCCGCCCCCGAGGCGTTTCCGGTGGAGGCAATCCGGGAGATTACCGCCCGTATTCTGGCGGAGCGGCCCATCGACGCCCTGCAATACAGCACCACGGAGGGCTACGGTCCGCTGCGCGCCTATCTGAAGGAGTATCTGCAACAGAAATACGGCATAGGCCGGGATTTCGATGAGATTTTGATCACCACCGGCGCTCAGCAGGCCATCGAGCTGGCCGTCAAAACCGTCTGCAATGCCGGGGATGTGGCCATCTGCGAGGCGCCCAGCTTTGTGGGTACCCTCAACTCCATCCGTTCCCTGGGCGGCCGCCTGGTGGGCGTTCCCATGGAGGAAGACGGGATGGAGTTGGAAAAGCTGGAGGAGGCCCTCAAAGAAAATCCCACCACCCGCCTTATCTACACCATACCCAATTTTCAAAATCCATCCGGCGTCACCATGAGTATGGCCAAACGCAGGGCGCTGTATGCGCTGGCCCGCAAGTACGACGTGCTGATTCTGGAGGACAACCCTTATGGGGATCTGCGCTTTGCCGGAGAGGACGTGCCCGCGGTCAAGACGCTGGACGAGGACGGCCGGGTGCTCTATGTAGGCACCTTCTCCAAGGTGATATCCCCCGGCATGCGGGTGGGCTTTGTGGCCGGTCCGCAGCCTGTGGTGCAGAAGATGGTGGTCTGCAAGCAGGGGGAGGACGTGCACACCGCCATTCTGTCCCAGATGATCTGCGAGGCTTTTATGACCGGCTATGATTACGAGGCCCATCTCCGGCGGCTGCGGGAAATTTACAGGCAGAAGGCGGAGCTGATGCTTTCCCTGATTGAGGAGCATTTGGTTCCCGCGGGCATCACTTATCAGCGGGTTCAAGGCGGCCTTTTTGTCTGGTGCGCCCTGCCGGAGGG
>CAKTXU010000488.1 GCA_934630995.1 uncultured Eubacteriales bacterium | reverse complement strand
GGGGGGCTGACCGCCGCCTATCATTCCGCTCTGAGCTTCCATCCCGACGCCGAGGACATCGATTATGTCCGTCTGGTGGACAACACGGGTTCGGATTATTACAGCGTGCGGATGGAGGATATCCGTCTGGACGACCTGCAGGTCAGGGAAACCATCGCCTACCGGCTCAAGGAGCGCACGGCTGTTCTCCGGAAATCCGGACAGCGCCGCTTCGGTTCGGACAACGGCTATCAGACCGTGGCCATCCACACCGGCTGGTCGACGGTTTACCGCCGCCTGCCCCTGACGGCGTCGGACAACCGGGCCATCGCCAGTCAGCTCAAGAACAACGAAGAGGTCCGCCGGGCCTATTCCAGCCTGCCCGATCCCAAGGACGTATCCACCAATGTGAGCGTCTCCGACATGAGCGTGCAGGACAGCCTTCAAATCTACGATTCCTTCCGCCAGGAGGCCGCCGCCATGAGTTTTGAGGAGTGGTACGCCTATGTCAAGGAGAACACGGGAACGAAAGGGTTCCGCTATCCTGTATATTCCTCCTCCTACGCCTATGATTATCCCTATGCTTACTCCGGCTCCATGCTCACGCAGATATACGTCAGCTGCGCCATCGGCACCCGGCAGGTGTCCCTCAGCCTGCCCGTCACCTCCCAGTTCCCTGAAACAGCCAACCTGTATATGAAGCTGCGCAACCAGTACAACGATGCGGACGCCGGGGATACCGTCAACCTGCTGCGCACCCACTCCTGGGTGCCCGGAGACAACCTGTATTGGGAAATCATCTACCCGGAAAGCGATACCGGCACGCGGTACAGCTATTCCTGGTCGGGGGAGGAGCTCCGCCTGATGGAGGAGCAGCGCAAGGAGCTGGCCGATTTTCTGGAGCCCTCCATCGGCGCCGAGCCGGATATCCGCGGCGGCGTGCTGCTGCTGACCATGAATTTCTACAATCAAAAGGATTACAGCAGCTACAGCCGCCTTCTGTACCTCCCCCTGCCGCAGGGAGAGCTTCCGTCCATGATCCGGGAAATCCTGAACGATGAGTATATTCCCGGCTATCCCGCTTATGACTGATAAGCCGCCAGGCCGTACCCGCGGCCGATGCGGCGTATCAAGGGGATAGGGGAATTCGTCGGGCGTCTCAGGTCT
Source organism: uncultured Eubacteriales bacterium (assembly GCA_934630995.1). Taxonomy (GTDB): domain Bacteria; phylum Bacillota; class Clostridia; order Oscillospirales; family Acutalibacteraceae; genus CAKTXU01. Next base: position 915 of record CAKTXU010000488.1, on the reverse strand, counting down.
TCGGCGCCGGGCTCTGGGAAACGTCCCCGTCCACATGAAAACCCCGGACCAGATGGTCCGGGGTTCGTTTTTATCTTTTTCACGCCAGCTTGATATCCAGATAAGCCCGCACCAGGGAAACGCATTTATCCCAGCCCAAATCGCTGCTGTTGAGGCAGAGGTCGTAATTGTCCGCCGCCCGCCAGTCTCCGCCGGTGAAATACTGATAATACTCCGCCCGCCGTTTATCCACCTGCCGGATATACCGGGCGGCCTCCTCCCGGGTAAAGCTGCCGTGCACCTCCACGGCCTTTTCCACGCCGTAGTCGAAGGGCGCGTGGACATAGAGCCGCAGCACATTGTCCATGTCCCGCAGAATATAATCGGCGCACCGGCCGATGATGACGCAGCTTTCCCGCCGGGCCAGATCGCGGATGACCTTCGCCACATAATTGAACAGATTTTCCTTCGATACGAACGCGCCGCTGTCCGGCGGGATCAGCTCCCCCCGGTAGACGCCTCCGGCGGATTTCCGCAGCAGGGAGGGCTTGAGCTTTTCGTCGGCGGCGGTGAACAGGGCCTCGTTGATGCCGCTCTCATCCGACGCCATCCGCAGCAGCTCGGTGTCGTAGAAGGGGATATCCAGCTTTTCCGACAGCATCCTGCCGATGGTCCGCCCGCCGCTGCCGTATCCCCGGGAAATGGTGATCACATAATTTTTCATGACCGTCATTCCTTTCGTGCCTGTTATCTCCAGTGTAGTGCCTGCGCGCCGCCTTGTCAATGCCCTTCCGCGGCCTTCACCGCCCGCGCCCTCTCCGGAAAACCGACCACAGCAGGCAGCCTCCCAGTACCCCCGCCAGACCGAAGCCCACGGCCGCGGGCAGGGGCATTCCCCACAGCCGCGGCTCCAGCCCCGCCCCGCACAGCAGGGCG
>CAKTXU010000487.1 GCA_934630995.1 uncultured Eubacteriales bacterium | reverse complement strand
AGCACGTTGCCGAAGCGCACCGCCACGAAGTCCGTATTGGGGCTGCGGCGGTTCATCATCTGCACCACCATCTCGCTCAGGCGCTTAGAGGCGCTCAAAATCATCCGCAGCCCGGCGGAGGCGTATTCGTTGAGCAGGGCTTTGACGGTGGAGGATTTTCCCGTACCCCGATCGCCGTACAGCAGCATATTGTTGGCCTCGAAGCCGTTGAGGAAAGCCAGGGTATTATCCACGGCAATCTGCCGCTGATACTCGTAACCCTTTAAATTGCTGAGCCGGATGGGATCCGGATGCTCCACCGGCAGCAGCTCTCCATCCCTCCAAAGAAACGCGATATGACGGGAAAACCGGCCGCAGCCGTGAGCAGCGTGATACGCCGCCAGTCCATCCAGACTGGCATCCCACGGACCATTCATAGGAGGAACGGCGGGAGCGCTCCCCCAAGCGGGCAGAGCGGCCGCCAAACCCGCCGGCAGACCGGCGCTCAATTCTCCGGGGCGCAGACAGGCCGCCCGATACAGAACCCCCAGATCCCGCAGTGCAATGCGGGCCAGCCCCTCCGAAATCGGTTTGCCGGCGGACAGAGCGGCGGAAAACGCGTTGTCGTCTGCCAACACCTCCTCCGCTACCGCGCCGGGCAGGCTTTCCAGCTTATTCGCGGCAGCCAGCAGGGCGCAGAGACGGCCGAAGCAGTCGCACAGGCGCACCGGATCCTCCTGCGCCGCGGCTTCCGTTATGGCCATGAGGGCGGCGGTCACCGGCTGCGCCGACACGCCCCGATACACCGACAGGGATTTGAGCTCCAGCCATACCACCTTTATAGCAGGATTTTTCAGCTTATCAGTATCCATCATTTGGGTAATCCTTTCCGTCTTCAACCGTCCGCTTCTCTTTGCGCGGGGTACGTTTTATTTTACCGCCGCCGGGTGCGGATGTCAATGCACTTGCACGTCCGAGCATCCAGTTGTATACTGGGATAACAGGAATTTGGCCGGAGGGGGAGGCATTCTGTATGCGGCTGGAAGAAATTCATCCAGCGATTACCTGCTGTTTCACCGGGCACCGGCCGGGCAAGCTGCCCGCGGATGCAGAAAGACGGGATGCCCTGCGCCGGGCCCTGCGGGCGGACATTATCCGAACGGCGGAAGCAGGTTTCGAAATGTTTTTATGCGGTATGGCTTTGGGAACCGACACCTGGGCGACGGAGGAGGTGCTGGCGCTGCGTGAGCAGGGGATGCCCGCGCGGCTGATCGCCGCCCTCCCCTGTCCCGCGCAGGACGCCCCCTGGCGAGAGGCGGACAAGCGCCGGTATCGTTTTCTTCTGTCTCAGGCGGATGCGGTTTATACCGCCTGTGAGGTCTATACTCCGTATTGCATGGCCATGCGCAACCGCTGGATGGTGGAGCACGCCTCCCGGGTCATCGCCGTCTTTGACGGCAGTCCCGGCGGGACGGCGGGAACCCTGAGCATAGCTCGAAAAAAGGGACTGGAAATTATTACCATAAGCCCTCGTGCCGTCCGTTTTGGATAAAAGAACGCCTTTTATGCTCCTGCCGCAAAGGCCGGCGCTTTAATGTGATAAATAGTAAAAATGTCTTGACTTTGCATATGGTGGGGTCTATAATGAGAGCCATACCGCTCCGGCGGCAAGACCGTCACGCCACTTTAGCGAACGCTTTTCGCACGCGATGCTTTGAGGATAGGATGATAACGATGATGACCGGCGCCATTGCCATGGTGAAATGTTTGGAGATGGAAGGAACCGAGGTAGCCTTCGGCTATCCCGGCGCGGCCATCTGTCCCTTTTACGACGCTCTGGCGTCCAGCCCCATCCACCACGTCCTGGTGCGTACCGAACAGAATGCGGCCCACGCGGCCAGCGGCTATGCCCGCATTGCGGGACGTCCGGGCGTCTGCATCGCCACCTCCGGCCCCGGCGCCACCAATCTGCTGACGGGCATCGCCTCCGCCTATATGGACTCCATCCCCCTGGTGATCATCACCGGACAGGTCCGCAGCGATCTGTTGGGGCGGGACGTTTTCCAGGAGGCGGACATCACCGGGGCGGCGGAGCCCTTCACC
>CAKTXU010000486.1 GCA_934630995.1 uncultured Eubacteriales bacterium | reverse complement strand
ATATAGTCTTTTCCATCGTAACGGCGTCCGGCGGTTAGGCCTTCCAGTCTGCAAAAAAGGGGATATTCCGTGCGGACGGGGCATACTGAAAGGGATATTCTGACAATAGTTACAGCTTTGTTTCCAAAAATTACAGCAATGTCATTGCACTCCAGGGTTGTTTTTTGCTATACTTAGTAGTACCATCCAATCGGCAAAAAGCAGTGCGTTCAATTGAAACACCGGGCGGACCCGGCAGGGAGGATACGGCGACATGGCTCAATCACGCAGCGGCAAGAAAAAGAAAACGGGGCGCGCCAGTGAGATTTTGATTTTTTTGCTGGTGTTTGTCCTGTTTTTGATTATATTCGGCGGCCTGTGCCTCTGGGCGGTGGTCAAGATAAACGAGGAGAACCGCCAGAAGCACTCCAGCCAGCTGCCCTCCGCCGTCTCCAACGTGGCGTATACGGAGGCGGACGCCCGCAATCTTCTGGTCATTTCCGAGGACAACAGCGAGGCCCAGGGCTTTGTGGTGGTGAGGATGGATCCGGCCAATGTGCGGATACGCACCATGGCCCTACCCCGTGAAACCGAGGTGGATGTGGGAACCGCCACCACCCGCCTGTTCGAGCTCTACAAGAGCGAGGGGGCCGCGCAGACGGAAAAGGCTCTGTCCGATCTGCTGAAGGTGGATTTTCAGAATTATGCGGTGGTTTCCTATGACAATCTCGCCAAAATCGTGACCTATCTGAACAACGGGGTGATCTATACCCTGCCGGAGAACCTCAACTATACCAGTGAGGACGGCGATTATTCCATCCGGCTGTCGGGCGGAAAGAAAACGCTGACGGCTTCCCAGGTGGTGGATGTGCTGCGCTATCCCGCCTGGCACGGCGGCAGGCGGCAGCAGGCCGAAATCCATTCCGAGCTGACCGCCGCCATTTTCAACCAGTATATGACTCCCTCACGCGCCGAGCATGTGGACGACGATTTCTATTTCTTCATCGAACGGCTCAACTCCGATATCAAGATTTCCCATTTCAACGCCATGAAGCCCTCCTTATTGTTCCTGGCCGGCCGCAACACCGACGCCTCGATTTGCACCGTGTCCAAGATAGGCGGCGAGTACAGCGGCAGCGGGGAGTCTCTGCGCTTTATCGTTTCAGAGGAGGCCGCTGTACAAATGCAAACCAGGTTTGGGAATACTGCATAATTTTATTCTCGTTTTCCTGTTGGGATTCTGCAAATTCTGCGTGGAAATTTCCATGAGAAAGCCGGGTTTCTGTGTTACAATATTTATAGCGGCTACTCTTCTCCTATTCCATAACACCGTGGAGGTTTCCCGTTGAAAAAGCTTCTCGCCGTCCTCTGTTGTATCGGGATGCTGGCCCTGTCCGGCTGCTCCTTCATATGGCCGAAACCCGAATCGGGCGGGGAAAGCGGCGTTCTGATCCGCGCCGAATATCTGTCGGAATATGCGGATGGCTGGGCTTACCGCCATCTGGACGACCGCCTGCGGGATTGCTACGGCGCCGTTTACACCGCCGTGAAGGACGGCTTCACCCGGGATGAGAAGGTCAGCATTGAGGACAGCACCGGCGGCACCTCCCGGGAATACACGGGCCTGCAGGTAAAGCTGCCCCACGCCCTGCTCAGCCGGGAGGAGGCGCAGCTGCTGTATACGGCCTTTACCGCCGATAACCCGCAGTTCTTTTTCATCGGGAACACCTACAGCTATAAAGGCTACCGTCTCGACGGGGTGGATTATTACGATGTGTTCTGTCTGGTCTACACCATGGAGGCGCAGGATCGCAAGGCGGCCGCCAAGCAGCTGGACGCGGCGGCCGACGCCATTCTCAAGGGGATTCCCGAGGGCGCGGACGAATTTGAAAAGGAGCTCTATCTCCACGACCGGCTGATAGAGCAGGTGACCTACGACGAGGAATGCGCCGGGGCCGGCGATCCGGCCGTGGCCTATCCCAACGCGTTTTCCGCCTATGGCGCGCTGGTGAAGGGGCTAGCGGTATGCGAGGGGTATTCCCGCTCCATGCAGCTGCTGCTCCACCGGGCGGGGCTGCGGGCCACGCTGGTCAGCGGGTTCGATGA
>CAKTXU010000485.1 GCA_934630995.1 uncultured Eubacteriales bacterium | reverse complement strand
GCCCTGACCCGCGCCGGATTTTCCGTGACAAAGCTGGCCACCACCGGCGGCTTTCTCCAGGCAGGCAACACCACCTTCCTGGTGGGTACCGACGACACCCGGGTGAATGAGGTCATCGAGGTCATCGAGAAGCACTCGAAAAAGCGGACGCAGATGGTCCCTACCTCCAATTACAGCACCACCACCTATGCTTCCTTCCCTGTGGAGGTAACGGTAGGCGGCGCGACGATCTTCGTCACCGACGTGGATCGCTACGAAAAGATCTGACCTGCGGAAGGACACGTCATGCATTTTGAAGGATTCGCGGGAAATGAGGAAGCGAAACGGACACTGTCCGCCTGTGTGGACGGCGGGCGGTTTCCCCATGCCCTCCTGCTGGAGGGGCCGCAGGGCAGCGGCCGACGCACCCTGGCCCGGCTCATTGCCCGCGCGGCGGTCTGTACCGCTCCCGACGGGGAGGAAAAGCCCTGCGGCCGGTGTTCCGGCTGCGTCAAGGCCGCCGCGGGAAGTCATCCGGATATCAGCGAGGCGGGCGGCGACGGCTCCGCCCGTTCTTTTCATATCGCGGAGGTACGCGAGCTGCGGGACAGCGCGTATATTCTGCCCAATGAGGCGCCCTACCGGGCGCTGATTCTGGCCGGGGCCAACAATATGACCGAACAGGCCCAGAACGCCCTGCTCAAGGTGCTGGAGGAGCCGCCGCGGCATGTGGTGTTTATTCTGACCTGTGAAAACAGGGCGCAGATGCTCGCCACCATTCAATCCCGGGCCATCTGTATCCCTCTGACCGGCGTGCCGGCCGACGAGGCGGCGGAGGTTCTCCGCCGCCGGCTGCCCGGCCGCGGAGAAGAGGAGCTTCGGCGGGCCGCCGCGGTATTTGGCGGCGTTATCGGACAAGCCCTCCAGGGGTTGGAGGACGGCAGCTTTCAAAAGGTGCTGGAGCTGGCGCCGGCTATGGCGGCGGCGGCGGTGGCGCCGGACGAGCTCACCTTTCTCCGCCTGACGGCAAGGCTGGAAAAGGACAAGGACCTGGCCGACGGCGTTCTAAGCGCGATGGCTTTGATTTTTCGCGACGCCCTGGTGGGCGGCAGCGCGGGAGGAACCCGGCTTTCCACCAGCCCTGAAACCGCGGACACGCTGGCCAAAGCCCTTTCCCGGGCCCGCCTGCTGCGGCTGATGGAGGAAATCGAAGCGCTCCAGAGGGCCCGGCTGCGCAACATGAACCATTCCCTGTTTTTGACCCTTCTGTGCGCCCGGCTGCGGGCCGCCGCGGGGAAATGAGCAGGCTTGATATAGAGAGAAGGATCCGGCTCGTCCGGATGTTGGGAGGTACCCTATGGCGACAATTATCGGCGTACGCTTTATGAATAGCGGAAAAATTTATTATTTCAGCCCCGGCGGCGATACCTTTGAGAAGGGCGGTCAGGTGGTGGTGGAAACCTCCCGCGGGGTGGAATGCGGCGAGGTGGTCCTGCCCAACCGGGAGGTGGCGGATGACACCGTTGTCAAGCCCCTGAAAACCGTGCTGCGTCCGGCTTCGTCCGACGATATCCGCCGTTCCAAGGAGAACGCGGAGAAGGAGGAAAAGGCTTTTCGGGTCTGCCAGGAGAAAATCGCGGCGCACAAGCTGGATATGAAGCTGGTGAATGTGGAATACACCTTCGACAACAGCAAGATCCTCTTCTATTTCACCGCCGACGGCCGGGTGGATTTCCGGGATTTGGTGAAGGATTTGGCGTCGATCTTCCGTACCCGCATCGAGCTTCGGCAGATAGGGGTGCGGGATGAGGCGAAAATGCTCGGGGGCCTGGGTATCTGCGGGCGGCCCTTCTGCTGCTCCCAGTTTTTGGGGGATTTTCAGCCTGTTTCCATTAAAATGGCCAAGGAACAGGGGCTGTCTCTCAATCCTACCAAGATTTCCGGCTCCTGCGGGCGGCTGATGTGCTGTCTGAAATATGAGCAGGAGGCGTATGAATCCCTCCTGCGCAGCACGCCGAAGGTGGGAGCCCTGGTCACCACCAAGGAAGGAAAGGGCACCGTGCTGGACGCCAACCTGCTTACCGGGGTGATGAAGGTGCGTCTGGAC
>CAKTXU010000484.1 GCA_934630995.1 uncultured Eubacteriales bacterium | reverse complement strand
TCGTCTCCCCTCTTCTTCACGGCGATGTTGTAATTTTTAATGCAGTCGCTCTCCGCCTCAATGGCGGTGAGCTCGTGATAATGGGTGGCGAACATGGCCTTAGCCCCCAGCTTCTTGGGATTGGCCACATGCTCGAGCACCGCGCGGGCGATGCTCATGCCGTCGAAGGTGGAGGTGCCCCTGCCGATCTCATCAAAAATGATGAGGCTGTCCTGGGTGGCGTTTTTGAGGATGGAGGCCACCTCGCTCATCTCCACCATGAAGGTGGACTGGCCGGCCGCCAAGTCGTCGGAGGCGCCCACCCGGGTGAAGATGCTGTCCACAATACCGATAGTGGCGCTCTCCGCCGGCACAAAGCTGCCGATCTGCGCCATCAGTACAATGAGGGCGGTCTGGCGCATGAAGGTGGATTTTCCCGCCATATTGGGACCGGTGATCAGGGCGATCCGGTTTTCGTGTCCGTCCAGCAGGGTGTCGTTGGGGACAAAGGGCGCGTCCTGGATATCCTCCACCACCGGGTGGCGGCCGTTTTTGATTTCGATCCGCCCCTTGAAATCCACCAGGGGCCGGGAATACTTGTTACGCATCGCCACCTCGGCGAAGGAGCAGAGCACATCCAGCCGGGCGATCGCCTGCGCCGTGGATTGGATGCGGTGGAGCTCTCCGGAAATTTTCGTGCGGATTTCGGTGAATAACTGGTATTCCAGCTGTACCACCCGATCCTGGGCCCCCAGGACCCGGGCCTCCAGCTCCTTGAGCTCCTGTGTGATATATCGCTCGGCGTTGGCCAGGGTTTGCTTGCGTATGTAGGTTTCGGGAATTTCACCCGTGTAGGACCGGGAGATTTCGATATAATAGCCGAAGACCCGGTTATAGCCCACCTTCAGCTTGCTGATGCCGGTGCGCTCCTTTTCCTGGGCCTCGATGCGGGCGATGATCCCCTTGCCGTCGGTCATCTCGAAACGCAGCTCGTCGATTTCCTCATGGTAGCCGTCACGAATCATACCGCCCTCCCGGACGGTGAAGGGCGGATCGTCCACAATGGACCGCTCGATGAGATCGTAAATATCCTCCAAAGGATCGATATCCCGCCGAATGTCGCACAGCAGCGCGGCGCGGCAGTCGGCAAGCCGTTCCTTGATAGGGGCCATCCGGCTGATGGTCAGGGAGAGGGATCGAAGCTCCTTGGCGTTGGCGCTGCCATAAACGATGCGGGTCATAATCCGCTCCACATCGTAAATATCGGCCAGCATCCCGGTCAGGTCGCCCCGCAGCACCGTATCGCTGAACAGCTCGTCCACCGCGTTATGACGGCGGCTTATCTGGGCGACGTTGATAAGGGGCTGCTCCAGCCAGGCACGGATGAGCCTCTTGCCCATAGCGGTCTTGGTCCGATCGAGAACCCCCAGAAGGGAGCCTCTTTTCTCCTTGTTCCGCATGGTTTCCAGCAGCTCCAGATTCCGCCGAGCGGTCAAATCCAGCCGCATAAACTGCACGTCGGAATACACGTCCAGATTGTTCAGCCTCTCCAGCCCTGTCATCTGAGTGGAATAGAGATATTGCAGGGCACAGCCCAGGGCGCGCACAGCGGAAAATTGATCCTTCAGTCCCAGCTCCTCCAGGGAGGGCTGATGGAAATGACGCAGGATCAGCTCCTCCGCTTTGTTGTAATCGTAATTGGACGCCTCGGCACATTCCGGCTCGGCCCCCAGGCGGTTGCGGACAAACTCCACAATCTCCGGCTCGGAAGCCGCCGCATCGTTGAGCAGCACCTCGCTGGGACAGAACCGCCCCAGCTCATTGTTCACCCGCAGAGCCACATCCTCCCCGCTGATGCGGGTCAGATGAATTTCCCCCGTGGAGCAGTCGGAGAAGCAGACGCCGGCGTCCGCCAGCCCATCGCTGACAAAGAGGACGCAGAGATAGTTGTTTTTCCCCTCGTCCAGCATACTGCCCTCGATGACGGTGCCCGGGGTGATAATCCGGATGACATCCCGGCTGACCAATCCCTTGGCCAGGGCCGGATCCTCCGTCTGCTCACAAATGGCGACCTTATAGCCCTTGGACACCAGACGGGCAATATAGGA
>CAKTXU010000483.1 GCA_934630995.1 uncultured Eubacteriales bacterium | reverse complement strand
GTCCTCCAGCGCCGCGGTGCCGTCGAAGGACTTGGAGATATGGTCAATGGTCAGCATCGGTTGTTTCCCGCCCTTCTGTGTAGGATATCGAAGGGGGCTGTATCAGCCCGCTGTCAGCTGTGTCCGGAGCGAATCCGGCAGTTCCTCCAGTGGGAGGAAGCGGACAAGGTAGCAGGTACGCTCCCCGCCCGGCTCACCCGTCATGTCGTTTTTCTCCACGACGGCGGTATAGCGCAGGGTAATTTGCACGGTGGGACGGGTGGCCAAATAGCTGGTGCGCAGAGTTGGCAGCAGGGATTGGATTACCTCGCGGGGCAGCTCTATGTCCCTATCCCTTTCGGATGATACGTACCAGGAGGAATACCCTGTGCGGTAGAGGTTGTCGTTGGTGCTGTAGCCCAGGAGCCGTGCGGTGGCGCCGGTGAAGTCCGGTACAACCGCCTCGGGCAGCATCTCCCGCTCCCGCAGGAAGGAGAGGGTGCGGGTATACGCCTGTGTCACGGGAAACGTGTTTTGGCTATCGCCGAAATCCAGGACGGCCACGGCCGGGATTTCCGGGAAATACCGATCCTGCAGGGTCTGCGCCTTCAAATCCGCGATCAGACAGTCGGTCAGCTGCCCGGCATCGGAGGCGGACAGCCGCAGAGGGATTCCGCTCTCCCTTGGGGACAAGGGCGACAACAGGGACACGGACCAGGAGGAGGAGGACAGCTTGTAGGGAAGCTGATATTCAAATTCGTCGAAGAAGCCGTCCGTTTTTTCCAGCTCCAGCAGCTTTTCCAGAAAGCCGAGGGTGACGGTATCATACATCCTGATCAGAGATTTGCCGTTTTTCAATGTATACCGCAGGGCGATGGGCTCCCGTACCGCCGTATCCCCATAGGGGGTGGCGGCGCCGTGCACCGGCGGGCGTCCCTGGGCGATCAATTCCCGGTGCAGGGAGAGGACGGTCTCCATGTCCTCCGGGGCGTCCACGGACAGGGGCCAGGAGATATACTTGCTCATATATCCGCTGCCGCTCGCACTATGCAGACGCGTGAAATCCAGGTTGCCCCGGTAGGTGATCTCCGCTGTTTCAATCTCATCGACGGTGGGAATACGCGAGGAAAAACCGAGGCCGCCGGATGCCAGCACAATTGAAATCGCCAGCGCGGTACCCAGGGAAATGGGCAGGGTAAGCAGGCTTCCCCGTATCCGCCGGAAGCCCCGGAAGGCTGCGAGGCAGGAAATCCCCCACACCAGGGCGAAGGCCAGCGCGGCTAGGGGAAGAACTGCCCAGGCGGACATCTCCAGATACAGAGGCAGGCAGAAGGCGGTCAGCCCCAGCAGCACGGCGGCGCCGGTCCCCAGGACCCGGCAGCGGCCTGCAAAGCCGGACAGCTCCCCCGGCCGGCGGAGAAAGAGCCGCCAGGCCAGCAGGGCCGCTCCCACGATGACTGCTGTCCAGATGAGTAAGAGCCATCCGCTGGGACGGGTATATACATCGGCGTATCCCGCACCGGGGTTCCGTACATAAATTACCGCTAATTCCCGGATGGGCTTGGCGGCGAAGAGCGCGGGACCAAAAACATCGGAACGCTGGAACAGGCTGGAGATATACTCGGGCAGATACTGGCTGAACGGCCCGCTCCCCCAGTTCAACGGAGCGATGGGGCTGGAGCTGGCATCAAAGGGAGAGCCGGGCAGCAGCGTCCGGCAGAGGACGCCCGCTATCCAAGCCAGCAGATGGGGCGCCCCCAGCAGCAGGCCAGTGTACACCGCCCCCTCCGGGAGGGTGCCGCAGAGGGTGCAGACCAGCGCGCAGAGGGTGTAGGGCACCAGCACCGCCAGCAGCAGCAGGGCCGCCAGCGAAAGGCTCCCCAGCACCAGGCGGGAATTGACCTTCTCAGCGGCGGCATTGATGAGGAAGGAGGCGGCCACGCCGAGGGGCACCCCGATTACGGGGCCGATGAACCCAAAGAAGAACCGCTGCCGGAACAGCCGGGTGCGGCTGACGCCCAGGGAGAAATATGCCGCGGCCGACCGGGCGCGGAAAAGGAAGCCAAAGAGGAGCAGGGCCGACACAACCCCCATAACGGCTGGCCCCAAAGCC
>CAKTXU010000482.1 GCA_934630995.1 uncultured Eubacteriales bacterium | reverse complement strand
GGCCGCCTGCTGCAGGCGGAGGTTTACGCCCATCTGTTCGAGGTGGCGCGGCGGAAATGGCCGAGGACCTCCATGGCCCTGAACTGGTGCTACAACGAGCCCTGGCCCACGGCGGCCAACAACAGCGTCCTGTCCTATCCCGCCCTGCCCAAGCCCGGCTACGACGGCGTGCGGAAGGCGCTGCGGGATCAATGCCTGAGCGCCCGCCTGTATAAAATGCGCTGGGAAACGGGTGAGACCGTGGAGGCGGAGGTGTTTGTCCTCAACGATCTGCCTGTGCCCCTGGAGCCGGTGACGTACACGGCGGTCCTCACGGACGGGGAGGGGCGGACGCTCCTGGAGCTGGGCCGCCATACCGCCGCTCCCTGCCCGGAAAACGCCGTGTGCCGCTGCGGCTCCCTGTCCTTCGCCTTTCCGCCGGAGGGCGGCGGGCGTCTGTGGCTGGAGCTCCGCTGTGAGCGGGAGACTCTTTCCAACCGGTATTTGCTGCTGAGAAAGGAGGCCACGGCATGAAACGACGCGCCTTGGCTGCTCTGACGCTGGCTGCCGCCCTGCTGTCGGGCTGCGCCTCTTCCCCCTCCTCCTCCGCTCCATCCGCCCCCGCCCCGGAAACCTCCGCCGTTTCCGGAGGTGAGGGAAGCGCTACCGGCGGCGGGACGGAAGGGACGACTGCCGGAACCAGCGTATCCTCTTCGTCCGGCGGCCCCGTCTCTTCCTCCTCTTCTTCCTCTTCCTCATCCCTCTCCTCTTCCCCGTCGTCCTCGGCAACCTCCGGACGGCCGGGCGCCTTCCGGGCTCTGTCGCCCCTCTCCGGACAGGAGGCGGACACGGCCTCCCCCTCCTTTCAGTGGAGCAGCGCCGGGGAGGGTGCCCGCTATACCCTGACGCTGGAAATCTATAAGGACGGCGGCTTCCGCCGGGTGGAAACCGCGGAGAATCTCACCGGCACCTCCTGGCGCCCCTCGTCCCCTCTGAACGACAACACTATTTATCGCTGGCGGGTGGAGGCCTCCCTGGGCGGGACGAGCCGTCCCGCCGGCGGCATGCAGGGAGGGCAAATCGTTTTCATGTCGAAACGGGATTACAAAACACATCCGGCCAATATCGGCCGCGATTACGCCTTCGACGGCAAAATCACGGAGGCGGTGCTGGAAAATTACCTGGACCGGGCCATGATACTCTCCTGGCTGGACTGCCCCTCCCCCCTGGCCGGGGACGATAAGCGGATGATTCTCAACACCGGCGCCAAGTACATCGGCCGTTCCTGCATCCCCTGGCAGATGGGGGATTGGGAATATGCCCGCATGATTCAGTTCAAACAGGATATAGCGGCCCTCCACGCCGAGGACCCCGATATCATCGTCGAAGCCTGCATCTTTGAAACCACCTGGACCAGCATCGAGAAAATGGCCATTCCCGCCTATGTCTTCGAGGCCTTCGGCCAGCCGGTGCAAAACCGCTGCTTCGATTATGAGGCCATGCTCTACCCTGACGGGCGGTATATCAACCACTGGGGAGAGGGCGGCAGCGTCCCCGACATCACCCGGCTGGAAACCCAGATGTGGTTCGATTACCGCTCGTGCGAGTTCATCAAAGCCGGGTTCGAGGGCCTGCATTACGGCCAGGTGCTTCTGATGGGGGAAAATGACCGTTCCTCAGGCTACGCCTGCTGGAAAAAGGTGCTGGATCTGACCCGCGCCTTCGCCAAACAAAACGCCCGGCGGCATATGGTGCTCATCAACGCCCACACCAGCGGGATGAAGGACAGCAGCGGCCATCTCTTCTTCGATTTTCATTCCTTCCCGCTTCGTCTGCGTACCCCCGCCGGCTCCACCGCGCACGCGCCCACGGAGCAGAACCCTCAGGTGACCGTGATACAAAAGGGCTGGCATGATTCCCTCTACGGCAAAAGCCTGGGCGGCATCACCCCCAGCGGCTACGTGACCGACAGCTCCCCCTATTTTGTGGAGCTGGACAACTACGGCGGCACCCAGACGGGCGGCGCGCCCTCCAACCGCCCGGGCATTGATTTCTTTCCCTGGGGCTATGATGAAATCAGCTGGTTCGCCAACCAGCCCAAGGCCTACCGCGCCTCCTGG
>CAKTXU010000481.1 GCA_934630995.1 uncultured Eubacteriales bacterium | reverse complement strand
GGAAGCCAAAAAAATAACAACAGTTAAAACGAACAGGCGTCCCACCTCATTTGCGGGACGCCTGTTCGTTTAATTCATATCTGTTTTTTAATTCTTTCCAGAGCGCCCTTTTCCAGCCGGCTGACCTGCGCCTGCGAGATGCCGATTTCATTGGATACCTCTATCTGGGTCATCCCCTTGAAAAAGCGCAGATTGAGAATTCTCTTCTCCCGGTCGCTTAGCCCCCGGATAGCCTCCTTGAGGGCGATTTCATCCAGCCAGTTCTTGTCGTCGTTGTGATCCCCCACCTGATCCATCACATAGATGGTGTCCCCGCCGTCGGAATAAACCGGCTCGTAGAGGGAAACGGGATCCACAATAGCCTCCAGGGCCATAACCACATCCTCCTTGGGCAAATCCAGCTCCCTCGCAATTTCCTCCACAGTGGGATCCCGCAGCTTTTCGGTGGTCAGCCGTTCCTTGACCTGCATGGCCTTGTAAGCGGTATCCCGCAGGGAACGGCTGATGCGGATGGCGTTATTGTCCCGCAGATACCGTCGAATCTCCCCGATGATCATCGGCACCGCATAGGTTGAAAACCGTACGTTTTGGCTGATATCGAAATTGTCGATAGACTTGATAAGACCGATGCAGCCGACCTGGAACAAATCGTCCAAGTTTTCTCCCCGCTGGGTAAACCGCTGAATGACGCTGAGCACCAGCCGGAGATTCCCGTTGACCAGCTCCTCCCGCGCCTTGGCGTTACCGGCGTGCATTTCCTTGAGTAACCGCATCTTTTCGCTTTCCGACAGAACCTTCAGATTGGCGGTGTTGACCCCACAGATCTCCACCTTGTTGTACAACACGGTCACGCCCTCTCCATAATTGACATTACCCTTCCAGTATTGCCAATTACAGGGAGAACCATGCGGCCGGCTTTTCCGTAGAGAAGGAAAATCACTCCGGTTTATTCGACAAAGGCTGCGCACCGCCCCCGTCGGGCGCATTATCAACAGGAGCGTTCGATGTCCTTTTTCAGCCGCTTGATAATTTTCTTTTCCAGGCGGGATATATAGGATTGTGAGATGCCCAGCAGATCGGCCACCTCCTTTTGAGTGTGCTCCTTGTTGCCGTCGATGCCGAAGCGCAGCCGCATAATCAGCTGTTCCCTATCTGAGAGACGGGCCACGCATTCCAGCAGCAGATCCCGCTCCGCCTCTTGCTCCACGCCCCGGTTGACGATGTCCGGATCGCTCCCCAATATATCGGACAGCAGCAGCTCATTGCCGTCCCAGTCCACGTTGAGCGGTTCATCGATGGAGAGCTCGTTGCGCTGCTGGGTATTTTTACGCAGATACATCAGGATTTCATTTTCAATGCAGCGGGAGGAATAAGTGGCCAGCTTGATATTCCGGGAGGGGCAGAAGGTATTTACCGCCTTGATAAGGCCGATGGTGCCGATGGAAATCAAGTCCTCAATCCCCACCCCAGAATTTTCAAATTTTCGCGCGATATAGACCACCAGCCGCAGATTATGGGTGATGAGCTCCTCCCTGGCGGCAGTGTCCCCGGCCTCGATCCGGTGAAACACCTCCGCCTCCTCCTCAGCCGACAGGGGAGCGGGAAGGGTGTCTGCACCGTTTATGTAATGGACCCCCTCCTCCCCGGCCAGCCAGCGCCGCAGGCGCCCCTGCAGCCAAAGCAAGCGCCTCCTCCAGCCCCGCGGCAGAGAGGGCCGCCGGGTGTATTGTACGGGGAAGGGGATGACCTTCTCCTCCCCGGAATCCCTCGGTGTGCCGTCACCGAAGGCTGGTTTCTTCTGTATGTTCATGACACTTTTCAGCCCTTTCCGCGTCTTCCCGACTCCATCGGCCGGCCGGGGATTCGAATACCCCCGCCAGTTCACTGCCTATCAGCGCTTCATAGTCTCCCCGGCCCAAGGCCCCGGTGAGGGCTACATACGCCCCCGTCACGTCTTTGCCGGCTCCCCTGCTGTTGACGAGGAGCATTCTTCGCGGCCGGAAGGCGGGCAGCAGACCGTTCCCCCCCACCGATCGATAGGGAATCAGGCGAAGCCCGCCGGGAGCCGCCGACAGCGCCTCACCGCCGGTATCCGCGCCCGCCAG
>CAKTXU010000480.1 GCA_934630995.1 uncultured Eubacteriales bacterium | reverse complement strand
ATAGAATTGACTTGCAAAATCCGCCTGCATATACTAAAATTATGGATAGTTTGTTGAGAATGATGCAATTTGAGAGGAGCATGTTCGCATGGGCGCGCTGCAGACGATGATGAGTGAAGAATTGACCGCCCGGGTGGAAGACCTGCGGAAGCAATATGAGGAGATGAAAGCCAGGAATCTCAAGCTGGATATGTCCCGCGGCAAGCCGGGACCGGAGCAGCTGGATCTCACTCTCGGCATGCTGGAATGCGTCAATGCGCGGGAGGGGTATCTGACCGGAGGAGGAGTCGATACCCGCAATTATGGTCTGTTGGACGGCATTCCCGAAGCCAAACAGCTCTTTGCCGATATGCTGGGGGTGAATCCGGCCAATGTGATTGTCGGCGGGAATTCCAGTCTGAATCTGATGTTCGACTACATTGCGGGAGCCTATTCGAAGGGAGTCTGCGGCCATACTCCCTGGGGACAGCAGGGTACGGTTAAATTCCTGTGCCCGGTTCCGGGTTATGACCGGCATTTTGCCGTGACCGAATATTTCGGGCTGGAGCTGGTGCCGGTGGCCATGAAAGAAAGCGGCCCCGACATGGACGAGGTGGAGCGGCTGGCGGCGGATCCGGCCGTCAAGGGGATTTGGTGCGTTCCCATGTATTCCAATCCCGACGGTATCACGTATTCCGATGAAACGGTTCGCCGGTTCGCCCGGCTTCATCCCGCAGCGGAGGATTTTCGCATCATGTGGGACAACGCCTACTGCATGCATCATCTGACCGATACTCCCGACACCCTGCTGAATCTGTACGAGGAGGCGAAGGCCTGCGGCAATGAGGATATCGTCATGCTGTTTACCTCCACTTCCAAAATCAGCTTTCCCGGTTCAGGTATGGCGGCTGTCGCGGCCAGCCCGGCCAATATCGCCGACGTGAAAAAGCGGATGACCGTCCAGACCATCGGCCATGATAAGCTGAATATGCTGCGGCATGCCCGTTTCTTCAAGGATATCGAGGGAGTCAAGAGCCACATGAAGCTGCATGCCGCGATTCTCCGGCCAAAATTCGAGGCGGTGCTCTTCGCTCTGGAGGAAAAGCTGGGGGGGAAGGGAGTTGCCTCCTGGCACAAGCCCAACGGCGGGTATTTTGTCAGCGTCAATCTGATGGATGGCTGCGCCAAGGAAACGGTCCGGCTGCTGAAGGAGGCAGGTGTGGTGATGACGCCCGCCGGAGCTACCTATCCTTACGGCAGGGATCCCCGTGATTCCAATATCCGGATTGCCCCCACCTATCCGACGCTTCCCGAACTGCAGCAGGCCATGACGCTGTTCTGTATTTGCGCCGAGCTTGCCTGTGCTCAAAAACTGTTGGAATCATAAAAAAATGCCGGGGGAAGTGTACGCAATCTATAAATTTGACGAAGGATGTCTTTCGACACATTGACTTTTTCCCTCCAGGCTAATATAATAGAATTTATTGGCCGGGACAAGTCTCGCTTGCTTACGGCAAAAGTTAGCATTGGAGGACAAACCGATGAAGCGAACCGCGAAACCCGTATTCTTCATCGTGGCTCTGTTGATTGTAGCGTTGGCATACACGTCCTTTTTCGGGGTGTATACCCAGTATGGCGACAGGCGCGATACCCTGATCCGTGGCGCGGCCGATATCCGATTCGGCATCGACATCCGCGGAGGCATTGACGTGACCTTCGGTCCCGTAGGGGAGATCGATTCCGTCGACGAATCCCAGATGAACAGTGTGAAAAACGTTATCGAGCGCCGTTTGGTGGGGAACAATATCACGGACTATGAAATCTACGCCGACACCAACAACAAGCAGGTTATCGTCCGCTTTCCTTGGAAGACCGACGAGGCGGATTTCGACGTGACCACAGCCGTCCAGGAACTTGGTAAAACCGCCCAGCTGGAATTCCATATAGGCTCCGGCACAAAGGAGATTACCGACGACGACGGCAATAAGGTCACCGTACCCAGCGGGGATTTGATTTTGACCGGCGACGACGTGGATTCCGCCGAGGCCGTGTACATCACCGAGAACAACGTCAGCAAGCCGGCGGTGCAGCTCAAGCTCAAGGAGAGCGGTAAGCAGGCCTTTGCCGAGGC
>CAKTXU010000479.1 GCA_934630995.1 uncultured Eubacteriales bacterium | reverse complement strand
CATTCGTCCGCCGTGCACTTCACCGTGCCGTCGGAGAGCCGCACCGTCAGCTTCTCCCCCGGACCGACGTCCGATACGCTCGCCGCCACCCGGTTATCCTCTTTATATACGATGGAGTAACCCCGTCCCAGCACCTTGAGGGGGCTGAGCGCGTCCAGCTTGCCGGCGAGGGCCGCCAGGCGTCGGTCGGCCCGGGACACGCCGACCTGCGCCGCTCCGGCGAAGGCGCGCGTCACATAATCCAACCGCATAGCCTGCTCCTCCACATAAAACAACGGGGAGGCCAGACACCGCTTGGAGCGGATACCGGCAAGCCTGTCCTGTTCGGCCCGCAGCCGGCTGCGCAGAGCCCGTTCCGACAGCGTGTGGAGCTGGGACAGCCGCTGCAGCAGCGCGGCCGTATCCGGCACCGCCAGCTCCGCCGCGGCCGACGGGGTGGGCGCCCGCAGATCCGCGGCAAAATCACAGATGGTGAAGTCGGTTTCATGCCCCACAGCCGAAATCACCGGAATACGGGAAGCCGCCACGGCCCGCGCCACCCTCTCGTCGTTAAAGGCCCACAGCTCCTCGATAGAGCCGCCGCCCCGTCCGAGAATAATCACGTCCGCAGCCCTGCGGGCGTTCATTTCCTCCAGGGCCTTCACCAGCTGGGGCGGCGCCCCCTCTCCCTGCACCAGCACGGGGGTGAAAACCACCTGCGCCAACGGATACCGGCGGGAGAGGACGTTGAGAATATCCCGGACGGCGGCCCCTGTGGGGGAGGTGATCACCCCCACCCGGCCAGGATAGCGGGGCAGAGGCTTCTTCCGTTCCTGGGCGAACAGCCCCTCCGCCTGCAAGCGGGCCTTGAGCTGCTCGTACGCCACCTGGAGGGCACCCACCCCATCGGGCTGCATCTCCTCGATGTAAAGCTGAAAGGCGCCGTCCTTTTCATAGAGGGATACCCTGGCCCGGACGATGACCTTCATGCCGTTTTCGGGACGAAACTGGAGCTTGGCGGCGCTGCCCCGGAACATGACGGCCTTGACAACCGCCCCCTCATCCTTGAGGGACATATACAGATGGCCGGATTTATAATGGTTGGTAAAATTGGAAATCTCTCCGCCGATATAGATCGACGCCAGCTTGGCGTCCCCTTCCAGCAGCATCCGCACATACTTGTTCAATTGGCTGATAGTGACAACCTTTATACCCGTCATATGCCGCCCCCGGCCTTTCCTAGTATTTCCCGCTTTCTGGCGCAGAGCCAGGCGACGCCGGCGGCATTGTCCGCGGAAAAGGCGGGCGGGGCAAAGCAGCCGCCGAACCGTTCCTCCAGCGCCTGCCGCAGCAGACGGTTGGACATGACGCCCCCGGCGAACACCAGGGGCAGCGGTCCCAGCGTCCGGCGCAGCTCTCCGGCCATGCCGGTGAGGGCCGCCAGGATACTCAGCAGACAAAAACGCGCGATTTCCTCCGGCGGCTCTCCCCGCGCCTTCATCGCCATGCACTGGTTTTCCACGCCGGACAAATGACAATCGGCTCCCCGCAGCACGGCCTTCGGCCGGTGGGATCCGGCGCCCCGCAGGGCCAATATCTCCAGCGCCGGGCCGGCCGGAAAAGGCAGGCCCAGCAGCCCGCCCACCCGGTCCACCAGCTGACCCGCCTTGAGATCCAGCGACCGGGCCACCACCCGGCAGGACAGCACCGTGTCCGGATCGGGCCGCACAAGCAGCAGGTCGGTGGTGCCGCCGGAGACATGAAATGCCATGAATTCCTCCTGCGCCAGCGCGGTGCGCTCCGCGCCGAGCAGGGCGGCGGCCACGTGGCCCTGCTGATGGGTGAAAAAATACACGGGCACCTTCAGGGCCGCTCCCAGTTCCCGGGCCGCACCCGCCCCCACCAGGAAGCAGGGCATATAGGACCCCTCGGTCTGCTGGGGCCTGTCCGAGGCGGCCACGGCCGTTATCTCCGCGGTCTGCCGCTGCCGCAAGGCCTCCAGCAGCTCCGGAAGCTGCCGGACATGATGAAAGACCGCGTCGCTCTGGCGCAGTCCCATCGCTCCCGGCGCCACGGGAAGGAGCTTTTTTTCCTGTGCGATTTCGCCCGCCTCACCAAGCGCGGCGGCGGAGG
>CAKTXU010000478.1 GCA_934630995.1 uncultured Eubacteriales bacterium | reverse complement strand
ATGCTCAAGGCCATGAAGGTGGGCTATGTCATCATCGGCCACAGCGAGCGCCGCACCTATTTCGGGGACACCGACGTGACAGTGCAGAAGCGTGTCCGCGCCGCCCTGGACGCCGGGCTGACCGTCATCCTCTGCGTAGGCGAATATCTGGAGCAGCGGGAACAGGGCGTGACCGGCGAGGTGGTCGCCATGCAGACCAAAATCGCTTTGGGCGGCGTAACCGAGGAGGAGCTGAAGCGGATTATCATCGCCTATGAGCCTGTCTGGGCCATCGGCACCGGCCGCACCGCCACCGCCCAGCAGGCCAACGAGGTCTGCGCCCTCATCCGCAACACCCTGGCGGGGCTCTATAGCTGGACCTGTGCCGACGACGTGGTCGTCCAGTACGGCGGTTCCATGAACGCGGGCAATGCGGCCGAGCTGCTGGCACAGCCCGACGTGGACGGCGGCCTCATCGGCGGCGCGTCCCTGAAGCCCCAGGATTTCGCGGCCATCGTCGCCGCGGCGAAATAAAGCGAGTCTAGGAGGGGGTCTATGCGCTTTTCCATCGAGGGAGACAATCTGCCGGTGGTTATCTGCACCCTCAGCGCGGGGGAGCGGATGCTGACCGAGAAGGGCGCCATGAGCTGGATGACCCCCAATATGGAAATGTCCACCTCCATGGAGGGCGGCCTGGGAAAGGCGTTTGGCCGCGCCTTCAGCGGGGAATCCATGTTCATGAACCATTATACCTGCCGGACGGGGGAGGGGCTCATCGCCTTTGCCTCCAGCTTTCCCGGCCGGATCATCCCGCTGGCCATCGCCCCCGGCAACCACATCGTCATCCAGAAGACCGCCTTTCTGGCGGCGGAGGACGGGGTACGGTTGAGCACCTTTTTCACCCGGAAAATCGGCGCGGGCTTTTTCGGCGGTGAGGGCTTCATCATGCAGAAGCTGTCCGGACAGGGGATCGCTTTCCTGGAAATCGACGGCCATGTGGTGGAATACGATCTGGCTCCCGGCCAATCCCTCCAGGTGGACAGCGGACATCTGGCGGCCATGACCGAAACCGTGCAGATGGATATCGTCACCGTCAAGGGAGCGAAAAACATGTTCCTGGGCGGCGAGGGCTTCTTCAATACCCAGGTGACCGGCCCGGGCCATGTGTGGATCCAGACCATGCCCTTTTCCAAACTGGCCAGCGCTGTTGCAGTGAAATAAATCATAAACGGAGGCCGCGCGGCGCATCCTAACCGTAAACGCCCCCATTGCCGACTGAACACAAGGAGCTAAGCTTATGAAAAAACCGCTCATTCTCATCATCATGGACGGCTTCGGCCTCAACCCGGATACCTATGGCAACGCCGTCAAGGCCGCCTCCACTCCCCATCTCACCCGGCTGTTTGCGGAAAACCCCTGCACCCGGATCGGCGCCTCCGGCATGGATGTGGGCCTGCCGGACGGGCAGATGGGCAACAGCGAGGTGGGGCATACCAATATCGGCGCGGGCCGGGTGGTATATCAGGAGCTGACCCGCATCACCAAATCCATCAAGGACGGGGATTTCTTCGCCAATCCTGCCCTGAGAGAGGCCATGGACAGCGCCAAAAAACCCGGCGCCGCCCTCCACCTGATAGGCTTGCTGTCGGACGGCGGCGTCCACAGCCACAACGAGCACCTCTACGGCTTGCTGGAAATGGCCAAAAAGGAAGGGGTGGAGCGGGTTTTCATCCATTGCCTGATGGATGGCCGCGACGTGCCGCCCACCTCCGGCAAGGAATTCGTGGCCGCGCTGCGTGAAAAGACGCAGGAAATCGGCACCGGCAAAATCGCCACCGTCATGGGCCGGTATTACGCCATGGACCGGGATAACCGCTGGGAGCGGGTGGAAAAGGCCTATGCCGCCATGGCCTACGGCGAGGGCGTGCAGAACGCCGATCCGGTGGCGGCCGTGGAGGCGTCCTACGCGGCGGAGGTGACCGACGAGTTCATCGTGCCGGTGGTCTGCGCACCCGAGGGCAAGGTCAAGGCCGGCGACGCGGTGATATTCTTCAACTTCCGCCCCGACCGGGCCCGGGAAATCACACGGACCTTCGTGGATCCGGATTTCAAGGGCTTTGCGCGGAGGAACGG
>CAKTXU010000477.1 GCA_934630995.1 uncultured Eubacteriales bacterium | reverse complement strand
AGCAGGCAATCGTCCCAGAAGGACACGCCCGTCTCTCCCAGAAGAAGCCGCTGCTCCTCCCGGGTAAAGGCTTCCGCTTGGTAGGCGTTTTTTCCGTCCGGGTCATACAGCACCCGGGCGGCCTCCACCCGCCCCAGCAGAAGGCCGATATCGAACAGCGCCTGTTCGTTGCTGTCCGGGAAAAGCAGAAAATCCAGTTGTCGGATCCCCCGCCGCTTCAGCATCGTGCCAATCCGCCCCATCCGGCCCCCCGCCGACTCCCCGGTCACCACCAGGGCGGCGCGCCCGTCCCGTTCCAGCAAAACCGCCGCTCCGTTCCCCGCATCCAGAGCCGTGACCGTCGTCACGCCCCGCATGGCCAGGGTATTGGTCAAAAGGCCCCCCGTCAGAAGCACGGCGGAAAGGGCGGCCGCCATCCGCACACCCCGGCCCCGCAGCAGCCTCCAGCCGGCAAAAAGCAGCAGACCGGCGGCAAAAAACCATAGCAGCAAATAGGGGCTGCGGGTAGAAATAAAGGAAAGAAAGGTATTGCCAAGCCAATGGCTCAAAGACAGCAGCACCTTGGCCAGAGCGCCCGCGGCATCATACAGCGCCGGTCCCAGCAGGGGCAGCCCGCCCAGGAGCACGGCCAGGCACCCCAGAATCATCAGAAGGCTTCCCAGCGGCACCGCCAAAAGATTGGACAGGGGCGAAATCAGGGAAATCTCCCCAAAGCACAGGGCGACCACCGGCGTGGTAGCCAACAGGGCGGACAGGGAAACGGACAGCGGACTCACCAGCCCCGACAGAACCTGCCGTCCGGCGAAGGGCCTCACGGACAGGACCGCGCCCTTGATCCGTGGCTGCAGTACCAGCAGACCGGCGGTGGCCGATGCGGAGAGAAGCAGACCCGGATCACAGGCCGCATACACATTGGGCACGGACAGCAGCAGCAGGGCCAACCCGAGAGAATTGAGGCCGTCCGCCTCCCGTCGGAAGAGATGCCCGGCCAGCACCACCAGACACATCATACCCGCCCGCATCACCGAAGGGCTGAATCCGGTCAGCCCCATAAAGAACAGCACCGCCCCGGAGGACAACAGCGCCGCCAATCGCTTGGGTACCCGCAGCAAACGCAGAAGCCCCAAAACCGCACCGGCCAAAAGGGTGGTGTGCAGCCCGGAAACCGCCAGCAAATGGGACAGGCCCGCTCCCCGGAAATCAGCGGTCGTCGCCTCCGACAGCTCCCGTTTAGCCCCAAAACAGATGCCGGCTGTCAGCGGCCCCTCCTCCCCCGGTAACCGGGCGGCTATCCGCCGGCGCGCTTCCTCCCGCAGGTATTGGAAACGGGCCGTCCAGGGCTTATGATCCGCGGCCGTCATCGTCATGCCCGCCCAGACGGCGGGCCAGGCCTGCAGCACAATGCCGTCCGCCCGGGCGGAGGAGAGCAATCCCTGCCGCTTCTGCAGTCCCAGCTCCACCTCGCCAGTGAGCAGAGTATACGGCTCCGGCGCCGTCTCGGCATCGCTGAGCCACAGATAGAGCCGCGTCCCCTCCGGCAGCAGCTTGCTTTCGCGGACAATCACATCATACCGCCGCGAGGTATCGGTGACATAGGGCTCGTCGGTGGTCATCAGGGTCACCGAATCCGTCCGGCCCGCCGCCCGTTCCAGCGGCCGGAACACCGACGCCTCCACGGCGGAAAAGATCGCAAAGGCGGCGACAGCCGCCAGCAGCCCCGCCAGCAGGGCCGGCTTTTTCCGCAGAGGGCGCAGCAGCAGGCAAAAAAGGAAGAAAACAAACAGAAGGAGCGCCAGCAGAACGGACACGGACAGCCCCGCCGCCGATGCCAGCATCAGCGACAGAAAATAGGTGAACCCTATGACTGCCAGCGGCCGCGCCATATGCGCCCCTCCTCCGGTATTGTATGCCTCTATGCCTTTTTCTTCGCCGCTTCCTTCATCCGCTGCTCTCTGGAGAGAATACGCTTGCGCAGACGGATACTCTTGGGTGTGACCTCCACCAGCTCGTCGTCGTTGATGAATTCCAGGGACTGCTCCAGAGACAGCACGGTGGGCGGCGTCAGCCGCAGCGCCTCGTCCGAACCGGCGGCGCGCATATTGGTGACATGCTTCTTTTTGC
>CAKTXU010000476.1 GCA_934630995.1 uncultured Eubacteriales bacterium | reverse complement strand
GACACGGCGGGCGCCGTGGCGGACAGCATCCGCAGCCGCTGGACCCCTACCTGTACCGAGCTGGTGGACGTCAACCATCTGCGGGCCGGGAAGGTCCGGCTGGCCTTCACCAAGATGGAGGGCTGCGGCAACGATTATATCTATTTCAACTGCTTCGACCAGAAAATCGACAACCCGGAGGGCCTGAGCATCCGGCTGGCCGATCGCCACAAGGGCATCGGCGGGGACGGCGCGGTGCTCATCTGCCCCTCCGACGTGGCGGACGCCAGGATGCGGATGTTCAACCTGGACGGCAGCGAGGGCCGGATGTGCGGCAACGCCATCCGCTGCGTGGGCAAGTATCTGTACGACAACGGCATCCGGGTCAAGGAAGAGATGGACATCGAGACGCTCAGCGGTATCCGGCATTTGACGCTGCATAAATACAACGGCGCGGTGAGACGGGTGACGGTGGATATGGGCGCGGCGGAGCTGCGGCCCGCCCTCATCCCGGTGGCCTCCGAAAAGGAACGGGTGGTCGACGAACCCGCCTTCCTCGCCGGGGAGGAGCGGCGGATCACCTGCGTATCCATGGGCAACCCCCATTGTGTGCTCTTCTGCGAGGAGCCGGATGTGGTCGATGTGGAGGGCGTCGGCTCCCGCATCGAAGCGGATCCCCTGTTTCCGGAGCGGGTCAATGTGGAATTCATCGCCGTGCTGGACAGCCACACCCTGAAAATGCGGGTGTGGGAGCGGGGCAGCGGGGAAACCTGGGCCTGCGGCACCGGCGCCTGCGCGGCGGCGGTGGCGGCGGTGGAAAACGGGTATTGCCCGAAGGGTGAGGAGATCACCGTCAAGCTGCGGGGCGGGGATCTGGTCATCCGCTACACCGGTGAAACGGTCTTCATGACCGGCGCCGCCGAAAAGGTCTTCGACGGCACCGTCGAGCTGTAATCTGATAGAAAGGCGGGTATTCCCGATGCGTGTCAACGAGCATTACAAGGACTTGCAGGAAAGCTATCTCTTTTCCACCATCGCCCACAAGGTGGCGGCGTGGCAGGAGCAGCATCCGGACGCCGACGTCATCCGGCTGGGGATCGGGGACGTGACCCGTCCCCTCTGTCCGGCGGCCGTGGCGGCCATGCAGGCCGCCGCCGGGGAGATGGGTCAGGCGGAAACCTTCCGCGGCTATGGCCCGGAGCAGGGCTATGACTTTCTCCGCGCGGCGGTGAAGGACTATTACGGCTCCCGGGGGATCCCCCTGGCGGCGGAGGAAATCTTCATCAGCGACGGGGCCAAGAGCGACGTGGGGAACATCCTCGATCTGTTCGACAGGGACAACACGGTGCTGGTGCCCGATCCGGTCTATCCGGTCTATGTGGACACCAATCGTATGGCCGGGCGGACCATCCGCTATCTGGACGCCACGGAGGAGAACGGCTTCCTCCCCCTGCCGGATCCGGCGGAGAAGGCGGATCTCCTCTATCTCTGCTCCCCCAACAACCCCACCGGCGCGGTCTATACCCGGGAGCAGCTCGCACAGTGGGTGGAGTACGCCAACCGCCAGGGGGCGGTGATCCTTTTCGACGCGGCCTATGAGGCCTTTGTGGCCGATCCGTCCCTGCCGCGCAGCATTTTTGAAATCGAAGGGGCGCGCACCTGCGCCGTCGAGTTCTGTTCCCTGTCCAAAACCGCCGGCTTCACCGGCACCCGCTGCGGCTACACGGTGGTGCCCCGGGAGCTGGAACGGGGCGGCCTGTCCCTGAACCGGATGTGGCTGCGCCGCCAGACCACCAAATTCAACGGGGTCAGCTACATCGTCCAGCGGGGCGCGGCGGCGGTGTTCACCCCCGAGGGGCAGCGGCAGATAGGAGAGGATATCGCCTATTACCGGGAGAACGCGCGGGTTATCGCCGGCGCCCTGCGGGACAAGGGCGTGTGGGTCACCGGCGGGGAAAATTCGCCCTATATCTGGCTGAAGTGTCCGGACGGGATGGATTCCTGGAGCTTCTTCGACAGGCTGCTGGAGCAGGCCCATGTGGTGGGCACCCCCGGCGCGGGCTTCGGGAAAAACGGGGAGAAATTCTTCCGGCTGACCGCCTTCGGCAGCCGTGAAAAGACCAGGGAGGCCGTCGAACGGCTGCGTTCCCTGGCTTGGTGAGAGGC
>CAKTXU010000475.1 GCA_934630995.1 uncultured Eubacteriales bacterium | reverse complement strand
CTTCGATATGGTCCTGCTGTCGGTGGGGGTACGCCCGGATACCCGTCTGGCCCGCGAAGCAGGGCTGCCCCTGAATTCCAAAGGCGCGATTCTGGTGGACGAACACATGCGCACCGCCGATCCCGCCGTATACGCCGTGGGCGACGCGGTGGAAATCCGCGAGCGGATAACCGGCAGCGCGGGTTACATTCCCCTGGCCGGACCCGCCAACAAACAGGGGCGGATTGCCGCGGACAATATCGCCGGCGGCGGGAGCGTTTACCAGGGCACACAGGGTTCCGCGGTATTGAAGCTTTTCGACATGACCGTGGCGACCACCGGCATCAACGAAGAGACGGCCCGCCGGGCCGGGATACCCTTCGATAAGGTCTACACCCTCTCTCCCTCCCACGCCTCCTACTACCCGGGCGCCACCAATATCAGCCTCAAGCTTCTCTTCGAGCAGGGCTCCGGCCGCCTGCTGGGCGCGCAGCTGATCGGCTTCGACGGGGTGGACAAGCGCTGCGACGTGCTGGCCACCGCCATCCGGGCGGGTATGACCGCCTTCGATCTCACGGAACTGGAGCTTGCCTACGCTCCCCCCTATTCCTCCGCTAAGGATCCGGTCAACATGGCGGGGTTTGTCGCGGAGAACGTCCTGACCGGCAAGGTGAAGCAGTATCACTGGCACGACGTGGACGCCCTGCCCCGCAGCGGCGCGGTCACCCTGCTGGATGTGCGCACCCCAGGCGAATACGCCCGCGGCCGCATCGAGGGTACCCGAAACATCCCGCTGGACAGCCTGCGCAACCGTTTGGCCGAGCTGGATAAGGGCAAGCCGGTTTACGTCAACTGCCAGTCCGGCCTGCGCAGCTATATCGCCTGCCGCATCCTCACCCAAGCCGGCTTCGATTGCTTCAACCTGGCCGGCGGTTACCGTCTGTATGAAGCCGTCACCCGCGAGGCGTCCTTCGACCCGCGTCCTGTCGCTTCCTGCGGCCTGCCCCTCTGAATCTACCGGCGCAAAAGCCGAAGAAATGTTAGGAATACCCAAAGGGATGCCGCTGACAGGGAGGGCGGAAGACGGTATGATGGAGATACATCATACTGAAACGGGGGAACCTCACCATGCACGAACTGGTAAAGCGCTACGAACACAATCCCATCCTGCGGCCCGAGGACATGCCCGCTCCCTGCTGCGCTGTCTATAATTCCGGTGTGGTCAAAACCGTTGACGGCGAGTATGTCATGGCCAGCCGGTTTGAAACCATGAGCAAGAAGCAGTGTGTCTGGGTATCCCGCAGCCGGGACGGCATCCATTTTACCCCCGACGAAGCACCCGTGCGCTTCACCTGCGACCCGGAGGACGAGGATGAATACAACGAGACGGTCTACATAGACGGGCCCCTCATCGGCTCCTGGTACGATCCCCGTATCAACCCTGTGGACGGGGAGTATTACATCACCTATTGCGTAGGCGGCGATTACGGCTGCCGCATTGCCATCGGAAAAACCACCGACTTCAAAACCATCCGCCATGTCAGCTTTCCTCTCCATATCCTCAATCGCAATGCCGTGCTGTTCCCTGAAAAAATCGGCGGGGAGTACTGGATGCTCCACCGCCCTCAGAACACCATGTCCACCAGCAACGGCAATATCTGGATATCCTCCTCCCCGGATTTGAAATACTGGGGAAATTGCCGGGTGGTGGCGAAGCCGGAGCACTATTGGGAAAATAAAAAAATCGGTCCCGCCGCCCCGCCCATCCGCACAGACGCAGGCTGGCTGGTGGTCTATCACGGCGTTTTCCCTCACAGCAGCGGCGTGAATTACGGCGGCGGCGTCATGCTCCTCGACCTGGAAAAGCCCTGGAAGGTCATCGGCCGCTGCCCTGACGCCATTCTCTATGTGAAGGAGCTGTATGAGATGGTGGGGCAGGTGCCCAACGTCGTCTTCCCCGGAGCCGTAATCCCCGAGCCGGACGGCACGGTAAAGCTCTATTACGGCGCGGCGGATTATGTGCAGTGCGTCGCCACGGCGAATCTGTCCGACCTCATTGCCGCCTGCCTGCGCGGCAAATAAGACCGATTGTACCGCCGGTTCGAGCAGCGCGCTATTGCGCATAGTATATTTTTAATTAGTAATCCCATACGTAAACATCCCCCTGCTTGATTTTATCAAGC
>CAKTXU010000474.1 GCA_934630995.1 uncultured Eubacteriales bacterium | reverse complement strand
GGTGGATATCGTCACCCGCGGCGCGGATCTCAAGGTTGCGGGGGAGCCGGAAAACGTCGCCAAGGCGGTCCGCGCCATCCAGGGGCTTCTCCAGCTCATCAACCGCGGTGAGCAGCTCAACGAGCAGAACGTCCGTTACGTGCTGATGCTGGTGGACGAGGACGGCGAGGAACAGCTGCCCCAGCTGACGGGGGACAGCATCTGCATTACCTCCAAGGGCCGGCCGGTCAAGCCAAAAACCCTGGGGCAGAAAAAATATATTGAGGCCATCCGGAACAATACGGTGGTGCTGGGCATCGGTCCGGCGGGCACTGGCAAAACCTATCTGGCCGTGGCCATGGCGGTGAACGCTTTCCGCGCCAAGGAGGTCAACCGGATCATCCTCACCCGTCCCGCCGTGGAGGCCGGGGAAAAGCTGGGCTTTCTGCCCGGCGATCTCCAGTCCAAGGTAGATCCCTATCTGCGCCCCCTCTACGACGCCCTCTTCGATATGCTGGGCACTGAAACCTATAACAAATACCTGGAGCGGGGCAACATCGAAATCGCGCCCCTGGCCTATATGCGGGGGCGGACCCTCGACGACAGCTTCATCATCCTCGACGAGGCGCAGAACACCACCCCGGAGCAGATGAAGATGTTCCTCACCCGTCTCGGCTTCAACTCGAAAATGGTCGTCACCGGCGACGTCACACAGATCGACCTGCCCGACGGACACAAAAGCGGCCTGCGGGAAGCCAGCCGTGTCCTCAAGGGTGTGGAGGATATAGCCATTTGCCAGTTCAGTGAAAAGGATGTGGTCCGTCACCAGCTGGTGCAACGGATCATTCAGGCCTATGAAAAATTTAATGAAGGGAAACGATACAGGAATTATGGAAAAAATTAAAGTCGTTATCGAAAACACTCAAAAGGCTGTCAAAATCCCCACCGGAGTCCGGCTGCTGATGCGCCGCTGCTGCCATGCCGTGCTGGAGCTGGAGAATTTTGAGGGCTCGGCGGAGGTCGGCATCACCATCGTGGACGACGAGGAGATCCGCCGCATCAACAACGAGCATCGGCATATCGACGCGGTCACCGACGTCCTCTCCTTCCCGCTGGGGGAGAACGGCCAATACGATGTCAATCCCGAGACTGGCGCCAAAATGCTGGGCGATATCGTCCTCTCCATGGAGCGGGCGGTGGATCAGGCCAAGCAATACGGCCATTCCCATCAGCGGGAAATCGGGTACTTAACCGTTCATTCCATGCTGCATCTGCTGGGCTATGATCACGTGGACGGTGGCCTGGAGGCCGTCCGGATGCGGGAGCGGGAGGAAGCGGTCATGGCTTCCGTCGGCCTGCCCCGCGGAGAAAGCTACGTGATGCTTGGCAACGGCAAATAGAAGGGAATGGGCTTTTTTCGCAGCTTTTATTACGCCGGCCGGGGACTCTGGTTTTGTCTCCGGCATGAGCGGAATTTTCGTATTCATCTGGTTGTGGCCGCCTATGTCCTGGTGCTGGCCCCGTATTTTTCCCTCACCCGGGGAGAATGGGCGGCCCTGCTGGGGGTTATCGGGCTGGTGACGGCCGCCGAGGCGGTCAATACCGCTGTGGAACAGGCAGTCAATCTGGCT
The DNA here is from genome assembly GCA_934630995.1 of uncultured Eubacteriales bacterium. Lineage (GTDB taxonomy): Bacteria > Bacillota > Clostridia > Oscillospirales > Acutalibacteraceae > CAKTXU01. Next base: position 565 of record CAKTXU010000474.1, on the reverse strand, counting down.
GCGCCGCAGCGGCGTATGAGGGCCCGCGTCGCGAAGGATGCCGCGGCGGGGGCCGTTTTACTGTGCGCGTTTGCCGCGGCGGGAGCGGGCTTTGTTCTGTTTGCCCGCTGGGAAATCTGGCTGGCTGTTTTCGCCGACTTCGGGACGCATGTGTGGAAGCCGGTGCTCCTTATCCTGTCCCTTCCGCTGGCCCTGTGGTTCATCCTGTCCGGCGGCCGCAAAAACGGTGTCAAGGGCGCCGCCGGCGCGGACAAGACCCGTTCGCCCCGCCCTCCCGTCTCCTGATGCCGTCATATGCAAAGCGCGTAAGATGATGTATTTTCTTTCCCCTTGTCGGTTATGGTATGAGAGAGCCTCTGCCGCCTTCTCTTTTTCGTGAAAACCGGTAGGAAGGCCGGCCGTTCAAAGTGGCCCGTCTCCGTGAGCAAATCGTTGTGATAAGCGGCCGCCGAGACTCCTTATCCATTGTTAGCGATCCTCCCTGTTCGGTCGCGACGCCTGCTGTCTTTTCTGCCCTCTGTATGCTATATTTTTCCGCTATTTGACAAGCTGCGGTATACTAAGG
>CAKTXU010000473.1 GCA_934630995.1 uncultured Eubacteriales bacterium | reverse complement strand
GTGTTGGGATAGCCGGGGGTGATGGATGAGGTGGCGGTGAAGGTGCCGTCGCCCCGCACGGCGGAGGTATTGGTTTGCAGCGGCATGGTGGTGATGGTTTCCACCGTCTGGCCGGCGCCGTTTTGCAGTGTCAGCTGTTCTCCTCCCGCCGCCTTCAGCCGCAGATTGGCATGATTCTCCTTTTTCCCCTCCCCGTCGCAGAAGACGACGAGATATCCGTCCGCGGACAGCTCCCGGCCGGGCAGAAGCCAGGTGTTGGTGCCGTCGGTCAGCGCGTAGCCCTGCAGGGACAGAGGGGAGGAGGTGGCGTTGTGCAGCTCCACCCAATCGAAGAACTCGCCCGATTCATCGGGATAGGCCCGGTTGCTGCTCATGTATTCGGAAATTTGCAGGGGGGAATTGCGGCTGGAAACGGCGGGGGCCGCCTCCGTTCTTTCCGGCGTCAGCAGCCATGCCACGGCGGTCAGAAGGATAAACAGAACCCCCAGGATGCAGGTGATGCGGATGACCGTCCGCGGCGTTTTTTCCGCGGCGGGCGGCGTCATTGTCGGCATGGGCTCGTCCCCCTTTTGCAAAAAAATGCAAAATTTTCTTCAGTATACCACAGAGTGTGGAACATTGACCAGTGCTTTCCGGCAAAAGATATGCAAAATTTGGATTTGCCGGCAGGGCGCCTTCGCGAATAAGATAGGATATTTTCGGCGTTCATTGCCATTATCGTCTCTGTCAGTGTATTATATGATTGATAAATAGACGGCAGGTCATTACTTCCTTATATTTTAAGTATTACGGGAATTTAACCGGTCCTCCCTGTTGAACAACATTTCAGCAGGGGAAAGCGGCAAAGGCGCATTTTTAGATTCCGGCTGGTTACACTGAAAAGGAGAATTCAGGAAAAATTCATTTACGAGCATTGACCGGCTCCCTGAAAAGGGATATACTGGGAAAATAGTGAAATTCGGAGGCGACGGCATGGCACAGGAGATGATAACGAAAATACGCGAGGCGGAGACTCAGGGCGAGGCCATCGTGCAGCAGGCGAAGCAGGATGCGTCCGCGCGGCTGACCCGGGCGGACGAGGAGGCCAATACCCTGATGCGCAGGCTCGCCGGCGAGGCGGAACGGGAGGCCGATCTCCTGCGGGAGAAGAGCCGGAGGATGTGCGAAGAGATGCGCGCCAAGGCGCAGCGGGAAGCGGAGGCCTCCGCCGTCGCGCTGCGGCAGAGGGCGGAGGCGCTGTTGCCCGCTGCTGTGGAGAAGGCGGCGGACAGGCTTTTCAGCTGATAGGCCGCCGGAGAACGCGGTTGACCGGAAGGAGGACGGAGCATGGCTGTATTGCCCATGCAATGGGTATCGATATACGCGCTGAAGCAAGACTGAAAGGCCCTGCTGGAGCTGCTCCAGAGGCTGGGCGTGATGGAAATTGAAACAGCCGATGCCCCGGCGGACGGTTTTTCCAGAACGGATAAGGAGGAAGAAGCGGCGGAGTTTGATCGGCTCGCCGCCGCGGCCCGCCGGGCGCTGAGCATCGTGGGGGAGATCGTTCCGGCTAAGGGCGGTATGCTGTCCTCTCTGGCGGGGCGGCGGCAGGTGGAGCTGCCGGACTATGAGGCCTTTGCCGGCAGAAGTACGGCGGTGTCCAAGGAATGCCTGCGGGCGGCGACTCTCGCCAAGCGGCGGGAGGACTGCGCCGTACAGCGGATCCGCATCCGGGCGGCGGTGGAACAGCTGGCTCCCTGGCGGGAGCTGGATCTGCCTTTCGGCTTCACCGGCACAAGAACGACGGCGGTGACCATCGGTTCCCTGCCCGTGCGGATGGATAGGCAGACGCTGCTTGTCCGCCTGCAGGGACAGGACGCCCTGCCCATAGAGGTGGAGCTGGTCGGTGAGCCGGGGGAACAGACCTGTCTGGTGGCGGCTTGTCCCCGTGAGTTTGCGGAAATGATGGAGGAACGGCTGCGTTCCATGGGCTTTGCGCGGCCCCCGGCCCTGGGAGGGGAAACCACGGCGTCCCGGCCGCCCGCGGAGGATTTGCGGGCGCTGGAAAAGCGGCTGGAGGAGCTGGATCGGGAGGAGGCCTCTATCAAGGAGGCCATCGCGGCTCTGGCGGACAAGCGGGAGGATATGGAAACCGCGGCCGATTACTATACGGCAAGGGCGGAGAAATACCGCGCCATCAG
>CAKTXU010000472.1 GCA_934630995.1 uncultured Eubacteriales bacterium | reverse complement strand
TATTTTCAGCAGAAGGAACAGGGCATTCAGTAAACCGTCGATGAAAATCACCTCATTTATCTATAGAAGAAACGGACGGCGTTTACCGTCCCGTCAAAAGCGCCGCCGTCCGCCGACGGCTCTCCCGGTCTGCCTCCAGCACGTCCGGAAGGCTTTCTGAAGACGGAAGCTCCCAATTGAGCGCGGCCTCCGCCGCCCGGAAAATATCCGTGAAGCCCGCCTCTCCCCGGCGGAATAGGGCGTTGGCCTCCTCGTTGGCGGCGTTGACCGCCGCCGGATACAGTCCACCCCTTTCCGCCGCCCGGCGGCAGATTTGCATACCGGGAAAGACCTCGTCATCGGCTGGCTGGAAGGTCAGGCTGCCGAAGGCCGTCAAATCCAGCCGCTGCGCCGGAGAGGGCGCCCGCTCCGGGTAGGTCAGCGCATACTGAATGGGCACCCGCATATCCGGCACCCCCAGCTGGGCGAGCACCGAATTGTCCTCGAATTCAATCAGGGAATGCACCACGCTCTCCCGATGCACCACGATGTCGATCCGCGCGGGCGGCATGTCGAACAGCCAGCGGGCTTCGATGAGTTCCAGCCCCTTGTTCATCATGGAGGCGGAATCCACCGTAATTTTCGCCCCCATGCTCCAATTGGGATGCCGCAGGGCATCCTCCAGCGTCACCCGCTCCAGCTCCTCCCGGGTCTTGCCGAAGAAAGGGCCGCCGGAGGCGGTGAGAATCAGGCGGTTCAGGGACCGCCGGGAAGGCGGCGCCGCCTGCAGGCATTGAAAGATGGCCGAATGCTCGCTGTCCACCGGCAGCAGGCGGACGCCCCGCTCCGCCACCGCCTTCATGACCAGCGCCCCTCCGGCCACCAGCGTCTCCTTGTTGGCCAGAGCCACGTCCCGCCCCGCCTCAACAGCGGCCAGCGTAGGAGTCAGGCCCACCATTCCCACGACGGCGTTAAGGACCATGTCCGCCTCCATGGAAGCGCCCTCGCAAAGCCCCGCCAGGCCCGCCAGGACGATCACCGGCAGGTCCGCCGTCCGCACACGCAGATCGGCGGCCGCCTCTTCGTCAAAAAGGGCGGCAAGCCGGGGACGGTGTCGGCGTATCTGCTCCTCCATCACTGCAACATTCGAGCAGGCCGCCAGGCCGGCCACGGGAAAGCCGTGCTTTTCCGCCACCTCCAGCGCCTGGGTGCCGATGGAGCCGGTCGATCCGAGAATCGACAGCCGTTTTCTCATCAAATCCGGACTTTCCAAGCCGAGGCCCCCTTTTCAGATGTATGAATGTCCGCCTCTCAGTAGACCAGCGGGAGATACCGTACCACGAGCAAGGTCAGCGGCGCGACGAATATCAGGCTGTCGAAACGATCCATCACCCCGCCGTGGCCGGGCATGATGTGACCGAAATCCTTGACCTGGCACTGCCGCTTGATAATGGAGGCCAGCAGATCCCCCAGCACCGACAGGGGAGCGCAAACAAGGGAGAGCAGGGCCACCTGCCACAAGCTGACATGGGCCGCCACCCCCATCCCGTCGAGACAGAGCTGATAGAGCCATGCCGCCAGAACGCTGCAGCCCACCGAGGTCACGAAGCCCCCGATGAGGCCCTCCACCGTCTTTTTGGGGCTGATTTTGGGGCAGAGCTTGTGCTTGCCGAAAAAAGTGCCGACGAAATAGGCGCCGATATCGCACAGCCAGGCCATGATGATCAGGAAAACATAGAACAGGCCGTCCCGCGGATCCCCGCGGCCGCTGAGGGGGCGGAGATAGGCGATGCAGGAAAAGGAGACGGACACCAGCACCGACACAAAAAAGACGAAGCCGGTCCGCTCCACCTTGAGGGTTTCATGATAGAGAATTTGTATCCCCACCAGGACGACGCAGTAAACAAACAGCGCGGCTGCCGCCGCCATGCCGCCGCCGAAAGAGAAAAGGAAGGGTGCCGCCAGGGCGAACGCCACGGCGGCGGCTGTCAGTCCCCGATGCCCGACGTATTTGGTGACGATGAGGACCTCATACATGGCGATGGCGCATACCAGGGACATGGCGATATTCAGCACGATGGGCGGGCAGAAAAACACCACCAGCGCCAGAGCCGAACCAACGAGTCCGGTTATAATGCGAGCCTTCATAGACTGCTACCAGCCTTTCCGCGTCCCGCCGCGCGGGACGGTTATCTTTCCGAAAAGGGAGCTTACACG
>CAKTXU010000471.1 GCA_934630995.1 uncultured Eubacteriales bacterium | reverse complement strand
TCCATGGCCAGAGCCATAACGGTATCGTAGTTGATAAAGCCGGGTTCCTCATCCACGCCGTAAGGGATGAAACGGTAAAGCTTGCCGGAAAAGTTGACGGGTGAGCCGTGAGTTAAATGGCCGCCATGAGCCAGATTCATACCCAGTACGGTATCGCCCGGCTCCAGCAGGGCGAAATAGGCCGCCTGATTGGCCTGCGCCCCCGAATGGGGCTGCACGTTGGCGTGTTCCGCGCCGAAAAGCTTACAGGCGCGATCCCTCGCGATATTCTCCACCACGTCCACATCCTGGCAGCCACCGTAATACCGCTTGCCGGGGTAACCCTCCGCGTATTTATTGGTCAGAACGCTTCCCATGGCCGCCATAACAGCCGGAGAGACGATATTTTCCGAAGCGATGAGCTCCAGATTCCGGCGCTGCCGGAACAGCTCCTGCTCCATGGCCTGTCCGACTTCCCTATCGGCATCCTTGACAAAGCCGATGGTGTCCATGATGTTCTCATACATGCTGCACTATCCCCTTTATTTTCACGATATATGGGATATGATACCATTAAATTAGGGGAGAACGCAAGGGTTAATCATGAGAAATTACAGCTTAGCCGGTCCGCACAGGGATTCCCATGCTTCCCGCACCGGACGCCACAGCGCCAGCTTATCCTCAAACCGCATGGCACGGGCCGGACTGGAGGAGGGCAAAACCGTCTGCGGTAAACCGGCAAACGGATCGGGCCGGACCAGCCGCTGATAGAAAAGCGCCGCACCGGAGGAATTGAAAAAAATACAGCGAATCTCCGGATACTCCCTGGCAAAGGCGGCAAAATCATTGGCCTCTTCACGGCGAATAGAGGCGTCTGCGCTGCCCTTCCGTTCACAGCAGCGCAGAACATCCCACAAGGCGATTTTCTTCTCCTGCACAAAGGCCGTCCGCTTGTCGTACTCCCTTTCCGGCACTCTTCCCCACAGGCCGTACAGCAAGGTCCAGAAAGCGTTACGGGGATGGCCGTAGTATTCCATTTTTTCCAGGGAAGCTACGGAGGGCATGGTTCCCAAGAGCAAAATACTGGCATCCTGCCCGGCAATAGGGGCAAATCCTTCCGGCATAGCTCTTCTCCTTCCGTTTGACAGGGTTCGACAACCATGATAAACTAAAGTAGCCAATGATGCAATGCTTTTCCGCGTTGAAAGGAGACGAGCCCTTGCATGAACGCTAAAGACAAAAAGAAGATCGCCATGGAGGCGATCACTTATCTGAAAAGATTGTATCCCGACGCCGTGTGCTCCCTGACCTATCGGGATCCTGTACAGCTGCTCATTGCCACACGCCTCTCCGCGCAGTGCACCGATGCCCGGGTGAATATGGTCACTCCCGCCCTGTTTGAACGATACCCCACGCTGGAGGCATTTGCTCAAGCGGATCCCGAGGAAGTGGGCGGTTATATCCGTTCGTGCGGACTTTACAAAACCACAGCAAGGGATATCGTCGCCATGACGCAGATGCTGCGAGATGTGTATCATGGGGTGGTTCCCGACACGGTAGAGGAGCTTATCAAGCTGCCGGGGGTGGGACGAAAGACCGCCAACCTGGTTTGCGGTGATATTTTCGGGAAGCCCGCTGTGGTAGCCGACACCCACTGTATCCGGATTTCCAACCGTCTGGGCCTCTGCGATACCAAGGATCCATATAAGGTGGAAATACGTCTTCGTGAGCTGCTGCCTCCTGAAGAGAGCAACGCCTTCTGTCACCGCCTGGTGCTGTTCGGACGGGACGTTTGCAGCGCCCGTTCCCCGCGCTGCGGTGCCTGCGGCATGCAAGGCATTTGCCCTTACGGCAAAGAAATCATTCCTGTGGCAATTCCTTCTTCCCCCGCCGTTTAAGGCCATTTTCGAGCTTATCCATGCAAAAGCGATAAATTGGCAGGGCAATGAGACTGAGGCCTCCCCACAGCACCGTGTAAAGCAAACAGACTTGTCCTTTGATATTGAAGGCCATTTCACTGTAATCCCAGACGTTCATCTTGAGCTTCAGGTTGAACAGGCACCCACTGATGAATTCCATTCCGGTCACGGCCAGGGAACACAGCACGCAGCGGTTAAAGGAGCAGAGCTTGCTGAACCCTGTGTGTATGCGACCCATAATCTGAAAACAAGCGCCGCCGACAATAAACATCGACCAGTGGGTATAGCCACGCCACAGGAT
>CAKTXU010000470.1 GCA_934630995.1 uncultured Eubacteriales bacterium | reverse complement strand
GCTTTGATGAAAACCAGAAAGCTGCAGGGGAAGATACGCGATATCTGGGCTGAAACCGGTTGCATTTTCTTTTTCACGGCCTGAGTTTGTAAAAAAAATAAAGTAAATAAAGTTATTTTTTCTCTTGACTTTCCATTTGAGCGACTGTATTATAAACGTAAAGGCGGTCATAATGCATAAAAACACAAATAATAAATTCAATTTTTATGTATTATAGTTTGTATATATTTATATTTATTATATAAATAAAACGGAGGTGCCGCATTGTCCAGCTTCTTAAGCGGAAAACAGCGATTACAGGCTGTCGCCTTGATCCTTTGCCTGACGGCTCAGACGTTTGCGTTCACTGCCTGCCGGCCGGTAGCGGATAGCCAGTCCGCCGGTCGTGAGCTGGCGCCGATTGCGGTACCGGGCGGCTATTACGAATACCGCAGCCGGCATATGGAATCGATTTCCGCCGGCGGGCGGGCCGGTGACGTGATCATTTCCGGAGCGGACGGCAGCGCCGGCGAACAGGCGGTGACGCGGATCTTGAGGGCTGAGGATGACGGCGCGTACCTGCTGTGGGAAAACGAGGAGGGTGAAGTCTCCTGGGATTTCACCATACAGGACGCCGGGTTTTATTACATATGGATTCGCTATAAGGGCGCCGGCTCCCGTTTTACGGAGGCGGTGCGCAAGGTGGTCATAGATGGAGAAACACCCTATGACGAGTTGGAGAGCGTTTCCTTTTCAAAGGCGTTTGCAAACGCCGCGGCACAACCGGCGTACGACAACAGGGGCAACCAGCTGCGCCCGGCACAGGTCCTGGCGGACGTCTGGCAGGAGGGTCTGCTCTATGCGGAAGACGGCTTGGTTGCGGAACCGCTGGGCGTCTATTTGGAGAAGGGAAGCCATACGTTCACGTTCATCGGCTTCCGGGAGCCGATCGCTATCGCGGAAATCCGTCTGCGGATGGATATACAGCCGCAAAGCTATGAGGAGTATCTGGCTTCCGTGCAGGAACAGGCAACGGGCGGCGTACCGTCGGAAATCCGTGTGCAGGGCGAGGCGGCGAAGCTAAAATCCTCCCCCAGCTTTTTTCCAATTGCGGCGCGGGACAATTGCTATACCGAGCCGTTCAGCCTGGATGAGACGGTGTTCAACGCCATTGGCGGTGAAAGCTGGAATCTGAGCGGCCAGTGGATAGAATGGGAGTTTACGGTTCGGGAAGCGGGCTATTACAAGCTGGGTATCCGGTGCAAACAGGATTACTACGACGGTATGGCGGTCGCGCGGGATATCGAACTCGACGGGCGGATGCTGTTTACAGAGCTGCGGGGCTTCTCCATAGACTATAAGACGGGCTGGCAGCTGGCGAGAATCCAGAGGGACGGCGAGGATTGTCTGATCTATCTCACCCCCGGCGTCCATACGCTCCGGCTCACTGCGCGGCTGCACAAAACCTCCACGGTTCTCCACAACCTGCAGGCCATTACACAGGATATGCTGGCCCTCTATGAGCAGATCGTCATGGTCACCGGCGTGTCGCCGGACACGCTGCGCGACTACGAGCTTCCCAAACGAATTCCCGGCTTGCTGGCTTCCATGGAGACGTGCGCAGACAGGCTGGATGAGCTGGCGGCCCATTTGAACGCTGCTTCCGGAGGGAGCATGTCGGATGCGCATACCATGGAAAGCATCTCCGAGCGGATGCGGCTGATGATAGACGACCCGTCCCGGATTGCGGGCAAGCTTTACGATTATCGGGACAGTATCATGCAGCTTTCCTCTTCGATTCTTGTTTTGAGCCGCTCCGCGCTGTGCGTCGATTATATCAGCTTTACCCCGGAGGACTCGGCATTCCCCAGGGTCAACCCGTCCTTCACAGAACAGCTTGCGTCGGACGCCCGCGCCTTTGCGCTCTCCTTCTTCAAGGATTACAACAGCATCGGCAACGCCTATAACGCGATGGATTCCATTACGGTTTGGGCGATGGTGGGGCGGGACCAGGCGGATGAGCTGAAGGTGTTGATCGACAGCGGCTTTACACCGGAGACGAAAATCAACGTGAACCTGAACATCATTTCATCGGAAAGCGTGCTGCTGTACTCCGCCATTTCCGGCAATCCGCCAGACGCGGCGCTGGGCATTTCCGGAGGCGCGCCTGTAGATTACGGTCTGCGGGGAGCGGCCATGGATCTGACGGCCTTCGACGAC
>CAKTXU010000469.1 GCA_934630995.1 uncultured Eubacteriales bacterium | reverse complement strand
ATTCCTGGATATCCACGTTGTTGTCGGCATGGGCGCCGCCGTTGAGGATGTTCATCATGGGCACGGGCAGAATCGCGGCCGCCGCGCCGCCCAGATAACGGTAAAGAAGCTGGCCGCCCGCTGCGGCCGCCGCCTTGGCGCAGGCCAGAGAGACGGCCAGGGTGGCGTTGGCGCCCAGCCGGGATTTGTTGGGGGTGCCGTCCGTTTCAATGAGCAAGCGGTCGATGTCCCCCTGGTCGCGGACATCCCGCCCCCGCAGGACGGGGGCGATGGCTTCGTGGATATTTTCCACCGCCCGGGATACCCCCTTCCCATCGTAGAAGCCTGTGTCCCCGTCGCGCAGCTCCACCGCTTCATGGCGGCCGGTGGACGCGCCGGAGGGGACGGAGGCGCAGGCGGAAACGCCGCTTTCCAGCGTCACCTCCGCCTCTACGGTCGGGGTGCCGCGGGAATCGAAAATCTGCCGTCCGGTGACGGCGGCAATGGTGTTGGTAGGCATGGGGAATCCCTCTCTTTCACATATTTTGACCGTTTAGTATGCGCTCCCGGCGACGGGAGTATACGGGGCGGCGCGTCCGGAGCGCCGGAGGGTATGAAGGATAAAGAAAACCGTCAGGCGGCTCTAGGCGGAGCCGCTTTTTCCGTTTTCGGATAATCGTTTCCCGAAAGCGGATACTAGAGCGTATTTGAAACTCCCGGAGCGTTGCTGTAAAAGGGGGAGAAGCAGAGTCCGGCATCGTCGGAAAAGCGCCGCGTTCGCCGGGCTTCATATGCTTTATCAGCTATTTCAAACTGCTCCGGGAGAAAAGAGGTGGAAAGCGGATGGCATGGGTGAGAGCGGTCTATCTGGCGCTTTCTCTGGCGGGCTTGGCGATCCTGCGGGGACTTGCAAAGCGGCGCAAGGGCGCCGGACGGGTTTTGGCGTACTGGTCGCTGGGGCTGACGGCGGTATATGTGGTCTGGCGGTTCACGGCAGTGCCCAGGGACGGCTGGCCGGGTTTTGTGGTGGGGGCGCTGCTTTTGGGGGCGGAGCTGCTGGGAATCACGCAGTTCGCCGTTTCCCAGCTGATGCTCGGCCGGGAATATGCCGTGCGGCGCCGGACGCCGGATGACGTTTCCGGAGGACCGCCGACCGTGGACGTTTTTATCTGCACCTATAACGAGCCGGCGGCGCTGTTGCGCCTCACGGCTCTGGCCGCCCTCAATCTGCAGTACCCCGCGGATAAGCGGCGTATTTATCTTTGTGACGACGGCGGGCGGGAGGAGATCCGCCGGCTTGCCGCCAATCTGGGGGTGGGCTATATCACCCGCCGGGATCGGCAGGGGGCCAAGGCGGGCAATCTCAACAACGCCCTGCGGCAGACCGACGGCGAGCTTTTTGCCGTGCTGGATGCGGATAGGCTCTGTACCAGGGAATTCCTGACGCGGACGGTCGGGTATTTTGAGGACCCGGACACCGCCTTCGTCCAGACGCCCCAGGTGTATTATAACAAGGACATGTACCAGCGCAATCTCCACCGCGATATCCCCAATGAGCAGGATTTTTTCATGCGCCAGGTGCAGGAGGCGCGGGCCGCGGTGGGAGCGGTGCTGCATGTGGGTACCAATGTGGTGTTCCGCCGCCGCCATGTGGAGGCGGTGGGAGGCTATCCCACCGACACCATCACGGAGGATATGGCTCTGGGGCTGCTGCTCCAGGATGCGGGCTACAAGACCCTGTTCATCAATGAGATGCTGGTGCTGGGCCTGACGGCGTCTACCTATACCGACCTGGTCATTCAGCGGGATCGGTGGTGCCGGGGAAACCTACAGGTGACCAGACTGTACAAACCCCTGCGGCGCAGGGGGCTTCGTTTTATGCAGAAGCTGGCCTATCTGGACGGGATGATTTACTGGTATACCTGCTTTTCCAAAATGGTTTTCATTCTTTGCCCCCTTCTGTATCTCTTCACCGGTGTGCGGTCCCTCAGCGCGGATTTGCCGGCGCTGACGGCTGTCTTTCTGCCCTATTTTCTCGGCCAGCTCGCTGTATTCCGCACCCTCATCGCGCAGACGCGGAGCCTGAAATGGGCCCACTATTACGACATCGCCATGGCCCCGCACATGTGCCGTTCAGTCTTTCGGGACTGGTTTTCTCAGAAGCAGCAGTTTTCCGTCACCCCCAAAGCGCTGCGGGATGACCGATCCTTTTTCCAGTCCCAGG
>CAKTXU010000468.1 GCA_934630995.1 uncultured Eubacteriales bacterium | reverse complement strand
GGGTAGTGGTGCTGTCTCCCTCTTTGGCGGAAATTGCAGCGGATTTGTCCTATGGAGCTTTGCTGGTCGGACGCTCAGCGGAATGCGACTATCCCGCATATGTGGCGGAGTTGCCGGAGGGGGGCAAAACCCTTCTGCCGGATTCCACCGTCATTGCCGGACTGCTGCCGGATTTGCTGCTTATGCAGCAGGAGCCATCGGCGGATTTCCGCGGCTGGGCGGAGGAGAATAGAATACCTCTGCTAGTGGTTCCGCCCGCCGACAGCTTTGAGGGGCTGAAGGACCTGTATGATGCCGTGGGTCAGTCCTTGGGCGGAAAAGAAAGCGGCGCGGCTGCGGCCGCAGCATTGTTCATGCGAGTGGAACAGGGCTTGCAGGCCGTGGAGGCGGCTGTAGGGGAAACAAAAACGCCGGGTCTTTATGCCGCCGATCGGGGTGGAAGCGTAGCCACAGGGGATACCGTATTGCAGCGTATCCTGATATCTGCCGGTGTTGAGAATACCGCGTCGGAGGGGACAGGCTGGATTCCGCCCGACGGGGCGGCTGCATCTGCACAGGTGCTTTTCTGCCCTGCCGGGCGGGAGGAGAGCATCAAGGCTTCTGCCGTATTTAAGAGTTCGCCTGCCGTGAAAAACGGCAAGGTGTTCGGTGTGGATATCGCTTTATCTGAAAGGCAGGGACTGCGGTTGATCGAGGCCGCCCGATGGATGGCGAATCAGCTGTATCCAGAGCTGCTGGAAGGAGGAGAGACTATGCCGCCCTCCTCACGAATGGATTTATAAAGATGTTTTTCTGGTTATTTCGCAGAAATTTCTGTAAAACGCGAGCTGGCGCTTTACTTTGCTAATTGGATAGTGTAATATAGTATTCAGTTTTAAGAGAGGTCGTCTCTTGAGGCGACGGAGTGGAAAGGATGGTACATATCATGCGGTTTAAACGTGTGCTGGCTGCGCTGACCTGCGGGTTGCTGGCGGTATCCCTGCTGTCCGCCTGCGGCGGAAGCAAAAAGAATTATGTCATTCTGGAGAAGTCACTGGCCGACGAAGACTATGGTATCGGCTTCCGTAAGGCGGATCAGACTCTGCGGGACGAGGTGGAACGCCTCTTGGTGGAGATGAACAAGGACGGCAAGTTCGAGGAAATCAGCAAAAAATGGTTCAACACCAATGTGAGTAAGCTGCCTGATAGCTTCACCGCGGCTGAATCCGACGATACCTCGCTGGCAGATATCAAAAGCGCGGGTAAGCTGCGCGTCGGACTGGACGTGGCCTTGCCTCCCATGGGATTTCGGAATGAAGACGGTGAGATCGACGGCTTTGATATTGATCTGGCGAAAGAGGTCTGCCGCCGTATGGGCGTGGAGGCGGAATTCATCCCCATCGACTGGACAAAAAAGGAAAGCGAGCTGGATGCCAACAAAATCGACTGTATCTGGAACGGCTATACTATTTCCGACGAACGCAAGGAAAAGGTCAATATGACTGACCCATATATGGGCAATCGCCAGGTGCTGGTGGTGATGGAAGGCTCACCCGTCAAGACTCCCGATGATCTGAAGGACAAGACGCTGACCTTACAGGACAGCTCCACCGCATCAGATGCGCTGGATGCCAATCCCGCTATCAAGGCGCTGGTGTCCGGCGGCGAAGCCAATAAGGTGGCGGACAATGTCACCGCTCTGCTGGAGCTGTCCTTGGGTAAATGCGACGCGGTTCTGATGGATGAAACGGTCGCTCAATATTACGTCAGCCATAAGAATCAAATCAAAGCGGCCGAAAGCCAGGAATAAGGCCCGTTTTCGCGGATAATTAGGCAATGCAATCGAAAAGATTCATCGGGGCCGGCGCTCTGATGAATCTTTTCTCGATTCTATGAAGCAAATCGGCGTTAGGACAAAAGGCGATAAAAGCCGGAAAGGCGGGACATCCCATGTCGTCCACCGTTTTTATGAAAATGCTGGTGCAGATGCTGCGCTCGTCCGGAAGCACTCTGCTGTTGTTTTTCCTCACCCTGCTGATCGCTCTGCCTTTGGGGTTGCTGGTGGCCAACGGACGGATGTCCCGGCATCGGTGGCTGAATTGGCCGGTGCGGGCGTATTTGCTGATTATGAGGGGGACTCCCCTGATGCTCCAGCTCATCTTTTTCTGGTTTGCCCCGTCACTGCTGGTTTCGGCTTTGGGCGTGGATGCCCGTACTATCCAGGCC
>CAKTXU010000467.1 GCA_934630995.1 uncultured Eubacteriales bacterium | reverse complement strand
CCCGCTCGGCCAAATCGGCCACATCGATGCTTTTCACCCGCTCCCGGATCCCCTCGGCGCATTTGAGGCCGATGAGGCCGGCCCCCACGATGAGGACCCGTGTTTCGGGGGTGAGGGCGGCTTCCAGCGCCTCCGCGTCGTCCAGGGACATAAAGGTGAACGCCTTCTCCACCCCGTCCAGCCCCTCCATGGGCGGGACAAAGGGCCGGGAGCCGGTGGCCACCAGGAGCTTGTCATAGGGGATCAGGCGTCCGTCGTCCAGCCGGACCGTTTTCTTTTCCGGATCCAGGGCCAGAGCCGTCCGCCCCAGCAGGGGCGTGACGCCGTTCCTCTCATAAAAATCCGCGGGCCGGTAGGCCATCCGTTCCCGGGTGGTCCTCCCCTCCAGCAGATAGGAGATCAGGGGGCGGGAATAGGTGAAGTACGGCTCGGAGGAGACGACGGTGATGGTCCCGCCGGTATCCAGCCGCCGGATTCCCTCGATGCAGCCCACCGCGGCGGCGGAATTGCCGAGTAGCACATAGCGCGTCATATCGCTTCTCTCCTTTTTATCAAGCGCCCTTTTCGGCGGCCTGTGCGGCCCTCTCCTCAAAGACGATGGCATGATTGGGACAGCCGGCCACACAGGCGGGCGTCCCGCCGTTTTGCACACACAGCCCGCATTTCTGCACCGCGCCCTCGGGCGACGGCATGACGGCCCCATAGGGGCAGGAGAGGATGCAGGTATAGCAGCCCACGCATTTCTCCCGATCGATTTCGACGACGCCGTCCTCCACCGACAGGGCGCCGGTGATGCAGCCCTTGACGCACAGAGGCTCCTCGCAGTGGCGGCAGGAGACGGCGAAGCTCACCCCTCCCTGTTTCTCGATGCGGATGCGGGGATGGAGGGCCACCCCCTTGAGGGCCGTATCCATATAGGGCCGTCCCGTGTTGGCGAAAGCGCAGTTCACTTCGCACAGATGGCAGCCCAGGCACCATTTCTCATTGACATAGACCCGTTTCAATCGTCTCGCTCCCTTCCGCGCCCTATTCGCCGGCGTGCTTGATACCCAGGATGGACAGCTCCCGGTCGTTGAGCCCCACACCCCGGAGCATCAGGCGGTTGCCCCGCAGGGCCTCGATGGAGTTGATGCCCATGCCGCCCATCATTTCCTGTATCTCATGGTTCCAGGCCGTGACCAGATTGATGAGCCGCCGGGAGCCCATATCGGGATTCAGCCGCTTGACCAGCTCCGGCTTCTGGGTGGCAATGCCCCAGTTGCAGTTGCCGCTGGAGCAGCTGCGGCAGAGATGGCAGCCCAGGGACAGCAGGGCCGCGGTGGCGATATACACCGCGTCCGCCCCCAGGGCGACGGCCTTGACCACATCGGCGCTGCTGCGGATGCTGCCGCCCACCACAATGGAGACGTTACCCCGGATGCCTTCCTCCCGCAGGCGCTGATCCACGCTGGCGAGGGCCAGCTCGATGGGAATTCCCACGTTATCCCGTATTCGGGTGGGCGCCGCGCCGGTGCCGCCCCGGAAGCCGTCGATGGCGATGATATCCGCCCCGCTGCGGGCCACGCCGCTGGCGATGGCGGCCACATTGTGGACGGCGGCGATTTTCACGATGACCGGCTTGCGGTATGCGGTGGCCTCCTTGAGGGAATACACCAGCTGCCGCAGATCCTCGATGGAATAAATATCGTGGTGGGGGGCCGGGGAGATGGCGTCCGACCCCTCCGGGATCATCCGGGTGCGGGCGATATCCCCCACAATCTTGGCCCCCGGCAGGTGGCCGCCGATACCCGGCTTGGCGCCCTGGCCCATTTTGATTTCAATCGCGGCCCCGGCCTCCAGATATGCCTTGTGGACGCCGAAGCGCCCGGAAGCCACCTGGACGATGGTGTGGGGGCCGTAGCGGTAAAAATCCTCGTGCAGCCCGCCCTCGCCGGTGTTGTAGAAGGTGCCGAGCGCTTCCGCCGCCCGTGCCAGGCTCTCATGGGCGTTATAGCTGATGGAGCCGTAGGACATGGCGGAAAAGAGGATGGGGACCTTCAAATCCAGATGGGGCGGCAGGTTGTCTAGCAGCCGCCCGTCCTCCCCCCGCTCCACCTGGGCGGGCTTGCGGCCCAGGAATACCCGGGTTTCCATAGGCTCCCGCAGGGGATCGGTGGAGGGATTGGTGACCTGGGAGGCGTTGATGAGGATCTTGTCCCAATAGACCGGCAGGGGCT
>CAKTXU010000466.1 GCA_934630995.1 uncultured Eubacteriales bacterium | reverse complement strand
CACTGGGTCCACTTGTAATACGCCGGGTCGGTGGTGTTGATTTCCCGGCTCCAGTCAAAGGATAGGCCCAGGGATTGAATCTGGCTCTTGAAACGGGCCACGTTATTTTTAGTTACAATCTCGGGATGAACATGGTTTTTGATGGCATAGTTTTCCGTGGGCAGGCCAAAGGCGTCCCACCCCATGGGATAAAGGACGTTGTAGCCCTGCATCCGGCGCTTGCGCGCCACCACGTCCAGGGCGGTATAGGGCCGGGGATGGCCCACATGGAGGCCCTGGCCGGAGGGATAGGGGAACTCCACCAGCGCGTAAAATTTCGGCTTGGATCGGTCGTCCGACGCGGCGAAGGCCTGCTCCTCCTCCCAGATTTTCTGCCATTTTTTCTCGATGGATGACGGTGTGTACCGCATTGTCAGTTCCCCCTGCTGTTTCGTTTATTCGGGTTTCGCCGGCGCCGTTTCCGCCAGAAGGGCGGCGGTGTCCAGTAATTCGCCGTCCTTCCACAGGCGCTCCAGGTCGTAAAAGGTACGGGTTTCCCCGGTGAAGATGTGAACCACGACGGTGCCGTAATCCATCAGAATCCAATTGGAGGCTGCGTAGCCTTCCACCCGGCGTGGCTCATACCCCGCCTGGGACAGCTCCTCGTCCACATAGTTGCTGAGGGCCTTCACCTGGGTGGCTCCTGTGCCCGAAGCGATGATAAAGTAGTCCGCGATAGAGGTCAGCTCCGTCACGCCGATGACGCGGATATCCTCCGCTTTATGCTTGTCGAGGGACGCGGCAATGCGTCCCGCCAGTTGTTTAGGCTCCATGGGTTTGACTTCATCCTCTCTTGCCGCTTCCGCGTTTCGTCAGGAGGCGGCGGCTGTGGTCGTCGGCGTTACCTCACCGGTCTGGCTCACGGCCAGCTCCGCAAAGGTTTGCTTGTGCAGAACCGCTTCCTTATTGGAGGCGAGCTCGGTCAGGAGCAGATCCGTTTCGGATATCGCGCGTCCGTAGGGATTGAAGGACGCCTGCAGAAGCGCCGCCAGTTCGGCCTTGTGCGGGGAAAAATACTCCACCTTTTCCGACGTGGCCGCCTCGCCGGGCATCATATACACGGTCATGTTGGCAAGCGGGACCTTGGACAGACCCGTCAGGAGCCTGGACAGCGCCTGGTTGTATTTGCCGGCCGGCCAATCCTCCTTGTTCTCCTTGGTGGGGGACGCCAGCAGGGACAGAATGGATTCCGGATCCGAGGCGGTGCGGATGGGGGTCGAGCCGCTCATCAGCGGGCCGATAATATTTTTGGTCAAATCCTCCTCCGTCCGGCCGGAAAGACGCTGGAGCAGACCCACAAACACCTGCCGCTGGCTGACCAGGCGCTGCACGTCGCCGGCCACGCCCTTTTCCCGCAGGTTGATATATTCATAGGCTGAGGCGCCGTCCAAGGTCTGGACACCCGCCTTATACTCAATGGTAGAGAGCTTCATGTCCTTTTCCAGGTTGACATCCACCCCGTCCACCAGATTGACCAGCTTGATGAAAGTCTGCTTTTCCAGCAAGAAATAGTTGTCCACCGGCATACTGTACTGCTCATTGAACGCCTGGAGCAGATTTTCCACCGCCGACCCGGTTTTCTGGGTGATAGCGGTGCCGCATACGGTGTGCTTGCCGTCGGAAATCTCCGGCTCGAACACCTGCTTACGGCAGTAATCGCACCAGTCCAGGGGCTTGGGGTTGTACCAGATGTCTCCAATCGCCTTGACCACCCAGGAGCCGGAATCGCCCAGGTAGGTGTTCTGCGGCACCTGGAGGACATTGAGTGTTTTCGCCTGCTTGTCGTAGCAGAGCAGGGCCAGCATATCGGTGGGGGCCTTGGTTTCCTCATCCCCCAGCAGGCCGACTAAATAATAAGCCACCTTGTCCCTGTCCGTTTCCGGCGTGGTGTCGTAGTCGTTGAGATCGACCTCCGGCACCGTCTTCTTACTGGACAAGCTGTCGTAAACATTCTTGCCCACGATGATGATAAAGACCAGGGAGACGACGATGAGAATCGCCAGCAGGACAATCACCACGATTTTTCCCGGAGATACCCTGCGCTTTTTCTTCTTTTTCTGCTTCTGCGGGGCGGGAGAACCCGTTCCGGCCTTCTGCGCCAGGCTGACCTGGCGGCGGCGTGTGTCACCGCGTCTGTCTTTCGCCATAACCGTTCTCTTATCCTTTCCGGACGGTTCGCCGTCC
>CAKTXU010000465.1 GCA_934630995.1 uncultured Eubacteriales bacterium | reverse complement strand
AAGCCGTTCCAAAGCGGGCTGATACAGCAGCATAATCGCTTCCAGATAAAGGACGCCCTTCTCCCGCGCCAAAGCGGTCAGCTCCCGCACCTGACCGGCAGTCACCGCCAACGGCTTTTCGCAGAGCACATGCTTGCCATGCTCCAGAAACAGGCGCGCCTGGGGCGCATGGAGCGCATTGGGGCTGGCGATATACACGCCGTCAATACCGTCATAAGCCGCCAGCGCCTCCAAATCCGTAAAAACGGCAGCGCCGCCATGTCCCAGGGCGAACGCCTCCCCCCGGGCCCTGTCGCGGGAATACACCGCTTCCAGCCGCAGCCCTCCGGCCTGTCCGGCGCCGCGTATAAAGCTGTCCACAATCCATCCTGTTCCCACCGTAGCATACCGCATAAACCGCACCTCCTGTGTTCTTCCTGCAACATTGTACCTCCCTGCGGGAGCAATTGCAATATTTGCCGCTTTATGATACACTGAAACAAACCCCGGAAACCGTCTGGGAAGGAGCGGACAGAACGTGAAAATTCAGGAATCCGGCGAAAACTATTTGGAAACCATTTTGATTCTGCGGGAAAAGATGGCGGGTGTGCGCTCCATCGATATCGCCACAGAGTTGGGGTATTCCAAACCCAGTATCAGCCGGGCCGTCAAGGTTCTGCGCGGCGACAACTATATCACCGTGGATAAAAACGGTTTCATTGAGCTGACGGAAAAGGGGGAGGCTCTGGCTCAGCGGATATATGAGCGGCACCGTCTCTTGACCGCCTATCTGACGGCTATCGGCGTCGATGAAAAAACGGCGGCGGCCGACGCCTGCCGTATTGAGCATGTCATCAGCGAGGAGACCTTCTCAAAGCTCAAGGCGCATGCCGCTCAGGGCCAGAAAGCAGCAGACAGCTGACGCCAAACAATGAAAAACGCGAAATGCGGGCCGCACTTGGTGGCCCGCAACGTTTTATCGGGGGTGAGGCCTCCTTGTACAAGGAGGCCTCACCCCCTGCCGCCGTCAGCGGCGGCGGCGGTCATTTTTGACAATATCCGGAGGCAGACGGCGGCTCGGCGGGCGTTTCGATTCGCTCCGCTCCGCCTCCATGGATACAAAGGCTTTGAGCATATCCCCCACAGTGACAACCGAACCCGGCGGGCTGTTCCCAGTAGGCGTTTCCGTCGCCTTCCGCGCACGATACGGCTCCACCTCTTCCAGTGGCCGGCCGTTGTCGAAATCCTCACGGAGAACATGGGTCATTTCGTGTTCCAGCGCTCTTTTCTGCTGTTCCTGGGAGAGGCGGGAGTTGATATACACATTGCAGCAGCCGTCCGCGCTGCGGACCGTTACGCCAGGCAGTGTGCAGGGAAGCTCGATATAGCGAACGACATAAGGCTCCCTCATAACCCGCCTCCCTCGTCGCGCAGGACCTCTATAATCCGGATAGCCTTCAATATATCCTCGCGCGTGGCCTTTCTGGTGGCGGAAAACATCATTTTCATTTCCGGCCGGGTGCGCAGCTCCTCAATGAGTTCCAGGGTGTCGTCATCCAAACGGATCACGGTATCCCGCTCGTCCATAACTATAACGGAGGGATCCGGCACCTTCTTCCGCCCCAACAACAAATCCACGGAGACGCCGAAATACTCCGCCAGGGTTTTCATTTTATCCGCCTTCGGCGTGCTGACACCGCGTTTCCAATCGCTGAGGGTGGACTGGGCAATCCCCGTCTCCCGGCTGACCTTGTAGGGGGTGACGCCTCGTTCCTGCATCAGCCGGGCAAAGCTTGCATAGCTGTCCATTTTGCTCACCCCCTCGCCTGGATTGGCAATTTTTTTATAAACGACTGCTCTTTTTCGTAGTATATCATATATCCGGAGTAGGCGCAAGCAATACTTGACAGAATGAGAGGACACCGCCGTTCACTATCCGCAAATATCGGGGCCTTGGTATGTATCGCTGCCCCTGTCCGCATCCGCCTCGGGCCGCCGCACCGTCTGTACGCACGGAGAATCACATACAGCAGAAGGAAAACGGCCAGAGGAACCGCCCAGATGAGAAAAAGGGGGCGGTTGAAAAGCGGATAATACCGGCAATTATTGTATAGCACTCCCTCTCCCTTTCAAAAGCCTCTTCACTTTCAAAATAGCGCGCCGCTTGATAGCGTTGTCCCGGAAGGGTGAAATATCCGCCCTTTTCCGCCGGGCTGTAAACGGAGGAGGACAACGCGATCGCCTC
>CAKTXU010000464.1 GCA_934630995.1 uncultured Eubacteriales bacterium | reverse complement strand
TCATATGGCGATACCACACGAACACAGCGACGGCGAACAGAGCGGCAGTGCTTCCACCGAGAAGTCCGGGCAAGCCGCCGCCCCAGTAACCGGCAAACAGCAGAAGACCGACGGATACGATGGTTTCAACCATTCCCAGCAGGGATACGCCGCGGGCCGCTCTGTCGGCGAAAAGTACGCCCAGCGTACTTGTGGAGGTATAGGGTAAACGGCTGCCCGCCACCACCGTGAGGGAACGGGACAGCAGGAACACCGTGCAGGCTGCCGGGAGCAGATAAACCGTCTGGAGCAGTTGACACCATGCTCCTGTTTCAAGCAGTACCAAGCCGCAACAGCAGAGGATGGCAAAGGGGCCGCTGTTGGGATCTTTCATGATGGCCAGCTTTTTCTCGCGGTCCCGTCGGGAGAATATGGCGTCCGCCGCGTCCAAAAATCCGTCCATATGTAGCCCACCGGCGATGACGATGGGGAGCAGCACGGCCAGCGCCGCAAAGAACAGCGGGGACGCGCCGAAAAAACGGGCCAGAACAGTCCAGCCGAAGGTGACCCCGCCGCAGAGAATCCCCACCACGGGAAGGCAGCCTAAGGACCATCGCAGATTATTTTCTTTCCAGTCCACCCGAGGCATGGGAATGGACGAATACATAGACATGGCGATAATCAGTGATTCAAGCATGGGATGGCCGCCTTTCCTGAAAAGTGCATACTCAGATGGCGTCGAGATCGACGACCTCATAATAGGCCGCCAAGGCACTGTCCAGCAGTTGAGCCCCTAAGGCGGCACCCGTCCCCTCTCCAAGGCACATACCCGCCGTAATCAGCGGTGTAAAGCCCAGGGCATTCAGCAGAAGCTCTCCCGCGGGCTCCGAAGAGCAATGAGAGGGGAGCATATAGTTTCGGCATCCGGGAGCCAGTCTGGCCGCGCACAGGGCGGAGGCGGATGAGATAATTCCATCGAGGAGGACAGCCGTTCCCGACGCCGCACAGCCGAGGAATACCCCACAGAGAGCGGCCATATCCAGCCCGCCTACCTTGGTCAGAATATCCAACGGATCAGCCGGATCCGGCCGGTTGAGGGCAATAGCCCGGCGAAGGACCGCCACTTTATGGGTAACACGTTCCAGGGAACCGGCGCCTTTCGCCGTGACTTCTTCCAAAGGCCTGTCCAACAGCAGCGAAGCCACGGCGCTGGAGGTGGTAGTGTTGCCGATCCCCATCTCGCCCGGTATCACCAGCTGGATTCCCTCCCCTACGGCCTGGCAAGCCAAGTCGATGCCGGTTTCCACTGCCATGCGGCATTCCTCCGGTGACATAGCGGGCCCGGAGGCTATATTGCGGGTTCCCCGCCTAACAACCCGTTTAACAACGCGCGGTTCATGATAGTCGGTGGCGATGCCCACGTCTACCACCAGCAAATCGGCGCCGCAACGGCGTGCAAAGGCGTTGATAGTGCCGCCGCCGCGGGCAAAATTAACTGCCTGGGCAGCCGTGACCTCCATGGCGGATGGAGAAATTCCCTCCATCAATACACCGTTATCCGCACAAAAAATGAGGACGCGCTTTTTATCGATATGCGGCCGGGAGGAGTGCTGCATCCCTGCCAGCCGGACGACGGCGGTTTCCAGCGCCCCCAGGCTGAGGGGCAACTTGGCAAGTCTGTCCCACCGCTCGGCAGCCTCCCGCATAGCGCCGTCGTCCAGGGGACGTATCGCCGCTATTGCCTCTTCAATGGACATCAATGATTTCGCCCCCTGCATATTCATTCCGTTCTATTGTAGCATAGGAAAGAAAACGGAGCAACTGAAAAATGAAGCGAAAGGGGGTATGAGGGCTCTGAAAAGCGCATAAATTTTAGAAACAATGAAAAATCGTCGGCTTGTTTTTTTCCTGGACGGATGGTATACTGTTGCGGTAGACAGACGGTATGGACGGCTTACAGGTTGAAAAGAATAGAAAGGATTGTGTTTTCTATGGCGGACAGCGGCTCTTTCCGTTCCAGCATGGGTGGATTCAATAAGAAGGATGTCCTGGCGTATATCGATGCGCAGCAGGCCCGCCATGCGGAGGAAGCCGCGCAGATGCAGGCGGAGCTGGAGCGGTGGAGACAGCGCTGCGAAACGGCGGAGACCGCCTTGACCGAGGAACGCCGCAGTCAGGAGGCGCTGCGCACTGCCGTCAATACCGCCGCGGAGGAAAAACAAGCGCTGGAGAAGCGGGTGGAGCTGCTGGAGAA
>CAKTXU010000463.1 GCA_934630995.1 uncultured Eubacteriales bacterium | reverse complement strand
AGATAGGAGCGAATCGGAAAATGAATAACGCGGAATTTTTTGAGGCCCTCAAGCTGCTGGAAAAGGAAAAGGGGATTCCGGGCGACTACCTGCTGGAAAAAATCCGGGCAGCCATCATCATCGCCGTCAAGCGGGATTTCGGCGGCAAGGAGAATATCGTGGTGGTGATGGAGCCCGCCACCGGCGAGTTCAACGTTTCGCTTCACAAAACCGTGGTGGAAGAGGTGTTGGATCCGGATGAGGAAATGACCCTCGACGAGGCCCTGCGATACAAGAAGAACGCCAAAATCGGCGACGTGGTGGAAATCCAGCTGGAGACGAAGCAGTTCGGAAGGATTGCCGCCCAGACCGCCAAGCACGTCATCCGGCAGGGGATTCGGGAAGCCGAACGCGGCCAGCAGCTGCAGGAGTTCCAGCGCCGCAACCAGGAGCTGGTCACCGCCCTGGTCACACGGGTGGATGCCAAAACCGGCGCCGCCACCCTGGAAATCGGCAAGGCCGAAGCCGTCCTGCCCAAGAGCGAGCAGCTCGGCGAGGAGGAGCTCCACGAGGGGGACCGGATAAAGGTTTATGTCGTGGATGTCCGAGAGGGGGACAAGGGGCCCAGGGCGCTCATCTCCCGCACTCACCCGGGGCTGGTCAAGCGGCTGTTTGAGATGGAGGTACCCGAGATTTTCAATGGCGTTGTGGAAATCAAGGCCGTATCCCGGGAGGCCGGCTCCCGCACCAAGCTGGCCGTGCTCTCCCATGACGAGAACGTGGACGCCGTGGGTGCCTGCATCGGTCCCCGGGGCGCCCGGGTTGCCGGTATCGTCGACGAACTGGGCGGAGAAAAAATCGATATCGTCGAATACAGCGAGGAGCCGGAGAAATTTATTGCCGCCGCCCTCTCCCCCGCCAAGGTGCTGTCGGTGGAGGTGGATCCGGAAGGGGCCAAATCCTGCCGGGTCACCGTGCCGGACGCCCAGCTCTCCCTGGCCATCGGCAACAAGGGCCAGAACGCCCGGCTGGCGGCCAAGCTGACCGGCTGGAAAATCGATATCCGGCCCGAGAGCGGCTTCTACGGCGAGGACGAAGAAAACGCCTGAATCGGCACCTATACGTGCAGAAAGGCAAGGTGAACGGCATGCGGACAAAAAAGGTCCCCCTGCGCAAATGTATCGGCTGCGGGGAGATGAAATCCAAAAAAGAGCTGGTCCGGGTGGTGCGCAGCCCCGAGGGAGACGTCTCCCTGGATCTGACCGGACGCAAGCCGGGACGCGGCGCCTATGTCTGCCATCAGATAGACTGCCTCAGAACCGCCCGGAAGGCGAGACGGCTGGAAAAAGCGTTTTCCTGTCAGATCCCTTTCGAGGTATACGACCGCATGGAGGAGGAATTGACCGCCAGTGAAGCAGACGACGGAAGCTGACCGGCCGAGCCCCCGGGCGCTTGCCGGACTGCTGGGAATTTCCCGGCGGGCCGGAAGGCTGACCACCGGCTTCGACGCCGTTTCCGCCCTTATAAAGGGAGGAAACGCCACGCTGGTGATGCTGGCCGCCGACCTGTCGGCAAAAACGGTCAAGGAGCTGCGGTTCGCGGCCCGGGGACAACCCGCCACCATCGTCCGCCTGCCCCTGACCAAGGAGGAGGCCGGAACGGCCTGCGGACTGAAAAAGCCGGTCGGAGTACTGGCGACGGACGACAAGGGATTTGCGGCAGCCATGGAAAAGCACTGCACGCACGATACGGAGGAGGAACCTGCCATATGATGATAAAATACCGCGTAAGCGAGGTCGCCAAGGATTTTAACGCCCCCAGCAAGGAGGTCATCGAACTCCTTGCCAAATATGTGGACACGCCCAAAAAGAGCATGACCGCGCTGGAGGACAACGAGCTGGATCTGGTCTTTGAGCATTTCACCCAGAAGAACCAGGTGGACAGCTTCGACGCCTATTTCGCCACCGCCGCGGAAAAGAAGAAGGAAGAACCGGCGCCGGCGCCGGAAAAGCAGGAGGCGCCCGCCGTCCCCGCGGAGAAGGCTCCCGCGGCCAAGCAGGCCGCCCCGGTGACCGCTCCCGCCCGTCAGGGCGGTCAAGGCGGCCAGCCCGCCGGACGGCCAGCGCCTCAGCATGCCCCGCAGAACGGGCCGCGTCCCGTTCAGAAACAAAAGCAGCCCGCCCAGCCCTTCTTGCCCTGGAACTTCTGCTGCCACTTCAAGTTGTCCTTGATTTCAGCACCGAGTCCGGCTGTCTCGCCTTCG
>CAKTXU010000462.1 GCA_934630995.1 uncultured Eubacteriales bacterium | reverse complement strand
ATCCACCGGTATGGCGGGAATTTCCCGGGCTTGGGGGAGCATGGCCACCCGGCGGGCAAAGGCTTTTTGGGAGAGCCTCCCGGCGTCCTCGCCATCCGAATAAAGGGAACCGCTCATAGGCTTCAGCAGCCTCCCGGCGGTTTTCAGCAGGGTGGATTTTCCGCAGCCGTTGGGGCCGATGAGGACAGTGACGGTGCCGGAAGGAAAGGACAGAGTGATGTCTTCGATGACCGGGCCGTTCCGGTATCCGGCAGAAATACCGCGCAGCTCAAGCATGCAGCTTCCCCCTTTTCCGCCGCAGCAGCAGGAAGATGAAGAAGGGTCCCCCCAGAAAGGACATGACGATCCCTACCGGCAGCTCATAAGGGGCGAACAGGAGCCGCGCCAGCAAATCGCAGGCCAATGTAAAAGCGCCGCCCAGCAGGACGCAAAGGGGCAGTAAAAACCGGCTGTCGTGACCGATGAGAAAGCGGGCGGCATGGGGGACGATGAGTCCGATAAAGCCGATGAGGCCCGCGATGCTGACAGCGCTGCCCGCCAGCAGGGCGGCTATAAGCATAAAAAGAAAGCGCATCAGCCCCGTTCGCATTCCTAAAGAGGCCGCCGCTTCATCCCCGAGGGATAGAAGATTCATGTCGTAGCCGAGTACACAGGCGGCCGTCAGCCCAAGCAGGATACAAACGGCGGGCAGGCGGAGGCTGTCCATGGTGACACCGGAAAAACCGCCGATGAGAAAGGCCATCCGGTTCATCTGGGTATCGGGATAGAATGTCAGAATAGCGTCGGTTAAAGCTCCGAGGAAGCTCGAGACAGCCACGCCGGACAGGACGATGGCCATACGGGAAGCGCCGGTTCCCCGGGCGACGGCGTAGACGATGAGGGCGGCAAGCAGGGCACCGGCAAAGGCCGCCAGAGGGGTAAACAGGAGGAGGCCGGGGAACAGCGCCGCCAAAGCAATGGTGAACAGTCCCGCGCCGGCATTTATACCCAGGATATTGGGGCTGGCGAGAGCGTTGTTGAGCACCGTTTGGAGGATAACACCTGCCGCTGACAGCGCACTGCCGGTCAGCATGGCGGCCAGGGTGCGGGGGAGGCGGACGAACCGCACAATTTGATAGGCCTTGTCGGCCGGTTCCCCGCCGAACAGCGCCCTGCTTATCTCTCCAAGGGACAGAGGAACCGGTCCGGCGGCGATGCTGATCACGGCCAGAAGGAGGAAGCAGGCGGCGGTGATACTAAGCGCCAGCAGACGCTGTCTGACCGTGAAAAACCTCGGGATAGAGGATTTTGGCGAGGGTTTCATAGCTTTCTCCCCATTTCGCGTTGGGTTTGTAATGGAAAAGCGTCTTGTCCAAAACGATGTACCGGTCATTTTTGACCGCCGACAGGCTGTTCCAGGCCGGATTGGCTTGTATACCGTTTTTCAGCGCCTCAATGGCCTTTGCGGAATCCCCCATGGTGGTCACAAAAATGTAATCGGGATCCTCCTCCAGGATGGTTTCCATGCTTAAGTCCTCCAGCAGGGAATCATGGCGGGCAGCGATGTTGTCCACTCCCAGCTCGGATAGCATGCGGCCGGTCATGTTGTCGTCCGTTTTGGCCTTGGCGGTGGTGCTCAGAGCGCGGATGAAAAGAGCGGTGGGCCGTTTATTGGCGGCGGTGGGGAGCTTTGACAGAACGGTATCAATCTTTTCCCGGACCCGTAAGCCGTTTTGCGCATATAAGTCGGTCCGACCGGTGAGGCCAGTGCAAATTTTCAGCATCCGCAGGTAATCCTCAAAATATTCCACCTTAAAATACGCGTGGGGAATGGCGGCCTTTTCCAGCGTAGCCCCCAGCGTGACATGACTTTCGATATCAGTGGAAAGAAGAATGAAATCAGGGGAGAGGCCCAGCACCGCCTCCAGGTCGGGGGATTTGACGGTGCCGATGATTTTGGTGACAGCTTCGTCCACTTGCAGGCAGCGTTCACTGACGACGTCGCTGGTGACTCCCGCCAGGGTGCCGCCGGCAAGCAGCCAGGTTTCGGCATAGGAGCCCATCAGGGACACCACGCACTTCGGCGCGCCCGGCAGGGATACCTCCCGTCCCAGCGAATCGGTGAAGACGAGGGAGCCGCCGTTGGAGGCGGCCGGGCGGGAGGTGGGCGTCAACTTCATCGGCGGCTATTCCGCGCTGGTGCAGAAGGGCATGACCCCTGGGGAACAGCGGCTGCTGGATTCCATCCCCGAGGCCCTCTCCGAGACCGAGCGG
>CAKTXU010000461.1 GCA_934630995.1 uncultured Eubacteriales bacterium | reverse complement strand
GCGGTGTCTCCTCCTTCCTGTTCAGCTTGCCGGCAGCAGGGAACGGATGTCTGGGATGCGGTAATCCTTGACCGTTTCCCCATTCTTCCTGTAGCCGAATTCCTCCAGCTTGCGCTCGGTTTCCTTGCGGATGATTTTTATCGCCTCGCCTACCGCCGCCCTGGGGTTTTCCCTGTTGAGGACGATGGCGTTGAAGGCGTTGCTCAGCTCCCGTTCCATCATATAATTGCCGGGGACGCGGGGGGCCTCCACAATCCAGTCCATCTGCTCTAGAATCACGGCTTTGTGCCGCTCGTTCCAGGGAAGCTGGGAAAAAGCCTCCACATTGGCCGTGTTCCACATATATTCCTTGCCATAGGACAGCTGTAGGGTCTCGGCAAAGCGCCTCTGGGTGTCTGCGTCCGTCCACCAGCGCAGAAATTCCCAGGATTCCTCCGGCATTTCCGTATCGTTGAAGATGATGCAGCTCTCCGCCGCGCCCGTGGTCCACCGTTGCACCCGGCCGGTTTCGTCGGCATAGCCGGGATACAGGGCGATGTCCCAGGAATTGGCGATTTCCGGCGCGGTATTGAGCAGCAGGGTATAGGTGCCGAAATCCCCGACGCCGATGGGAAGAAGGCCGCTGCGGAAATGCTGATAGAAATTGGGCGTCTCATACGGGATGTCGTAAATGGTGAACAGCTCGATCATCTCGGTGAGCGCGTCCAGGGAGGCGTCGGAATCCAGCGCGATATCCAGGGCGGTGTCGCCGTAATACCGGCCGCCCATCTGGTACAGGAAGGGCAGGGTGGCGGCAAAGGGCTTGTAGCCAATGTAACCCGCCACATGGGAGTGAAAATCCATTCCCCGGCGGCGCAGCTGGGGCAGCATCTGCTTGACCTCCTCCATCGTGTCGGGGACGGAGAGGCCCAGCTGTCCCAGAATATCGGTGCGGTAAAACAGAACGAGACAATTGGTGGTCTCCGGCAGAGAATACAGGCCGTCCTCCACCATGCCGGGATAGAGCAGCCCGCTTTTGAACCGGGAGGCCACCTCCTGCCAGCCGGGATACTCCTTGAGATTTTTCAGTGCCCCCCGGATAGCCAGATCAAAGGGGGTCGCGTAGTTGACGCCCAGCGCCACATCAGGGGCGTTTCCCGCGGCATTGGCCAGCACCAGCTTGCCCTGATCGGGCATCAGAGACAGATCCACCGTAAAGCCGGTTTCCCGGGTGAAGGCCCCATCCGCCATTTCCTGCAGAATCTCCACATACTGGCGGGAACGGTTGACCCACACCTGCAGACTGTTTTCACTCTTTTTGCCCGCCGTGGCGTCATAGGCTCCCGGCGTAAAGGAATAGAAGAAACGGCGCACCGTCTCGAACAACCGGCGGAAAAAGCCGGCGTTATCAGGGAGATCCGCTTCATCCTGATACAGAAAGATCCGATCCAGAGCCAGGGGGCTGGCGTATAGCTTTTCCAGCACATTGGCCAGATACTGCCCCACGGAGTTCTGTCCCTGGGACAGCTCGTTCAGCCGCTCCGGCAGGTCATTGGGCCTTTTCGCCAGGCTGCGCAGCTGCTTCTCACAAACCAGCAGGGAAGCGAACTCCCCGATTTTCTTTTTCCCGGCGGTAAAGGTCCGGAGCTCCTCATACAGCTCCCGCAGCTCATCCGCCCAGCCGGTGAGCCGTCCGGGCAGATCCTCGATATATTCCTCCAGCTCAAAATCCCGGTATTTCTCCACGTTGTTTCCGGTGATTTTGAGAATCTCCATGGACAGGTCCTGCACCTCGGCGATGAGGCGGCTGATGTCGTCCGCCACCGGCGCCATACGCTCCAGATTTACCGCCAAGGTCAGGGTGTGCTCCTTCCCCGCCTCCAGGTAAATGCCAACCGGTTCGTCGCCGCCCACCGTCATATTACGAAAGCTCTTAGCGTAGGGAAAGACGGCGCTGCGGAAGGCGTCGGTGGGGGCTGCCCCATCCACCAGGATGTCGCGGAAGGCGGGAAAATCCGGCTTGGCGCTCTGGCGGTAGCGAAAGCCCACGTAATAATACCCGGACTCGGGAACGGTGAAGGTATAGCTCACCCGCTGTCCCCCGGAGGAAAAAGAGCCCTCGTCCAGCATGTTCAGCACCGTATGGTCGGAGGAATAGGGGGTCAGGTCCAGGTTGTATTCCCCCGCCGGACGAATGGTGGAGTCACTTTTGTAGGCGGGCCTCTCCGCCTCGATAATCCGGATGGCGTTCCCCGTGGGGGTACCCGTGTCCTGCGC
>CAKTXU010000460.1 GCA_934630995.1 uncultured Eubacteriales bacterium | reverse complement strand
GCGGGAGAGCAGCACGTCGATGGCGCCCTTAGTCATCAGGGTCGGCGTGCCCTCGATGTCGTGGAGGGTGCTCATCAGCTTGCGGTCGGAATCGAAGGCCAGCTCGCCCAGGCGGGGATGCTGCTCCCGGTAGGAAACCTCCTCGACTCCGAAAACGTCCGCCAGCTGCACCAGGGCGATTTCGGTGGGGTCGCCGATAGCCACCCCGTCCACATCGGTGGCGTCGCTGGCCAGCACGGCGGTTTTCAGCAGCATCCGCTGGGCGTCGTTGGCCAGCTGCAGGTCCTTTCCGTCCAGCAGGACGCCGTCGGCATAAATCTGCTGGATGCACATCCGGTTCTGGGTCAGGGTACCGGTTTTGTCCGAGCAGATGACCGAGACGGCCCCCAGACTCTCCACCGCCTTCAAATCCTTGATAATCGCGTTTTCCCGGGCCATCTTCTGGGTGCCCAGGGCCAGGACGATGGTGACGATAGAGCTCAGGGCCTCCGGAATGGCGGCCACCGCCAGGGCCACGGCGAACATCAGGGAATCCAGCACCGGCATTTGGCGATAGAGGGACAGGCCGAACACCAGCGCGCATACCAGCAGGATGAGAACGGCCAGCTTCCGGCTGAAGGCGTCCAGGCTCTGCTGAAGCGGGGTTTTCCGCTGTTGGGTCTGGTTCATCAGAGAGGCGATTTTACCCAGCTCCGTGTCCATGCCGGTGGCGGTCACCGCCACGGTAGCCCGCCCATAGGTGACCAGGGAGCCGGAAAAGACCATGTTTTTCTGATCCCCCAGAGCCACCTTTTCCCGGTCGATGACGGCGGCGGTTTTATCCACCCCTTCGGATTCCCCCGTCAGGGAGCTTTCATTGACCTTGAGGGAGTGGTTTTCCAGAATCCGGCCGTCCGCCACCACCAAATCCCCGGCCTCCAGCAGCACCACGTCGCCGGGCACCACCTGGGAGGAGGGCAGCTCCAGCTTGACCCCGTCCCGCAGAACCTTGGCGGCGGGGGAGGAGAGGGCCTTAAGGCTTTCCAGGGACTTTTCCGCCTTGAAATACTGGACGGTTCCCAACACCGCGTTGAGCAGGATGACCGCGATGATGACCAGGGTGCTCTCTCCTTGGCCGGAGAGCAGGGAAATGACGGCCGCCGCCAGCAGGATGATCACCAGCAGATCCCGGAATTGCTCCAGAAAAATGCGCAGCACTCCTGTTTTGCGGCCCTCGGCCAGCGCGTTGGGGCCGTGCTCCTCCAGGGCGCGGGCCGCCTGCTGCGCGGACAGGCCGCGGGGCGAGGAGCCCAGCTCCTCCAGCGTCTGGGAAGGGGACAGGGTGAAAAACGGCTTCGACATGTGGCTTCTCCTCCAATACGGATGATGGTGCGGTGGTTTTAGTATGCCGGGGAAGGGCCCGGGATAACAAAAAAAGACTTCCGGACGGCCGCGGAAAGCGGCCCGTCCAAAAGTCTTGTTACCGGCAAGCGGCGTCCATCCCCAGATCCCATGGAATCGAGGTGTTGTGGATGGACCTTATAACTACTCCCTTTTGATACGGATTATTTTTTAGTATAGGAGATTTTTCCACGGGCGTCAAGGCGGATTTGTAAACGATTGATGAATTTGGGAAGCCGTCAACCGATGGGCAGCAGCTCCCCGTCGTCCTCGTAGGAGGCGCGGTATTCCTTCCCGTCGAACAGCAGAAGCTGATTATTCCAGAAGGGATGGCGCCCGTTATAGTAATAGGGAAGGATGACGCGGCGCAAAAACAGGCACTTCCCCAAAAGCGGGAGAGCGTTGGTGCTGATCACCAGTATCGAGCGGGTGCGGTCATAGGGATTGGGAATCACCTGGAAGAGCAGATAGCCGCCGGTATGCCAGGTCCCCTGCCAGCAATAGCCCTCGGCGCTGTAATCCGCCAGCAGGAAGCCCCTCAGCATCCGGATATAGTCGTTGGAGTGGTTCACATCCAGCAGAATCAGCCCGTATTCGAGGCAGTGCTTTGGTGCCTGGGAGGCGGAGTAAACCGGATAGTCCACATACACCCGGGGATCCACCCCGTTGGTCCAGGGGTGCGCCAGGTGATCGGCGGCAATTCTCAGCGGCTCCGGGCAGGAATCCGGCAGGATGATCCGCATAGGCGTCATGTACACGTCGAGCAGGCCGGTTCCCTTGCGGAGGTTGACGGCGGGTTCCCGGTCGGCCACCGTCCATTTCCGGTTTTTCCGGCGGAAAATCACGGACGTCACCACATGGTTTTCAAAGGAAAATACCGCGCCGTTTA
>CAKTXU010000459.1 GCA_934630995.1 uncultured Eubacteriales bacterium | reverse complement strand
CGCAGGCCGCCGTGATGGCCAATACACAAACGCCGATGAGATCCATCCTTTTTTCCAGCGCCACCAGCACGCCGCTGTTTTTCACGGCGAGAATCAGCTCCACATAGTCCTGCACCGCCATATATTCCGGCAGGCTGCCGGCGAACACCACGATATCGCCGGCGCGTACGTGGCTCTGAATCAGGGCCATCAGAGCGCCGACCATCATGTCCGACAGGGCGGGGCCTTTCCGGTTGAGCTTGACGGTCTGGCCGTCGCAGCGCAGGGTCAGGTTTTCCCGAACCGCGCCCTCCACCCGGAGGAGCTCATACCGCAGCCGTTCCTGTTCGAGAAAGGAGGCGAACTCCCGGCTGTTGTCCTCCCCGGCCACCGCCAGACAAAGGCTGTCCAGCCCGAAGGAGCGGACCACCCGGGAGACGTTGATACCCTTACCGCCGGCCTCCCGCGATTCCCCAAGCACCCGGTTGGCCTTGTCGGGATCGATTCCGTCCAGCCAAAGGGTTACGTCGATGGATGGATTGAGGGTCACGGTTACAATGCTTCTGTGCATATGGATACTCTCCCTTTTCTTTGATAATCCGTATAAATACCGGCGGACGGCTTACGCCCGGTGCCACTTGACCCCCTGAGGCGTGTCCTCCAGTACGATACCCTGAGCCTTGAGCACGTCCCTGATGCGATCGGCCTCTGCCCAGTTTTTCTGCTTTCTCGCCTCGTTCCGGGCGGCGATGAGGGCTTCTATCTCCCCGTCCAGGTTTTCCTCCTTCCGGGCGTACAGCAGCCCCAGGACCCCGGTCAGCTCTCCAAAAAGGGTTTCCGCTGCCCGGCAGGCCGCCAGGGACAGCGCCCCCGGCCTAGCCACATGGACATTGATGTCTTTGGCCAGCTCGAACAGGGCGGCGAGGGCGTCGGCAGTGTTGAGATCGTCGTCCATGGCATCGATGAACTGCTGCCTGCGGGCAGCCAGACTCTCCCGCAGGGCGGCATCCGCCTCACCCGCCGCCTCGCCGGCGTTTTTCAGCGCGAACTCCAGGTTGCTCCGGCAGTTGTAGAGCCGATCCAGGGCGGCCGCGCCGGAGACAAGGATCTCGGCGTTGTAATTGATAGGGCTGCGATAGGAAGAGGAGATGAGGAAAAAGCGGATGGGCTCATAGCCGAACTGGGCGGCCACATCCCGCACGGTGAAGAAATTGTTCAGGGATTTGGACATTTTTTTATTGTCCACGTTTATATAGCCGTTGTGCATCCAGTAACGGGCGAAGGGAACGCCGTTGCAGCATTCGCTCTGGGCAATTTCGTTTTCGTGGTGGGGAAAGATAAGGTCCTGGCCGCCGCAGTGAATATCGATGGATTCCCCCAGATACCGGCGGGCCATGGCGGAGCATTCGATATGCCAGCCGGGGCGTCCCGCACTCCAGGGAGAGGGCCAGGAGGGTTCGCCGGGCTTGGCCGCCTTCCACAGGGCGAAGTCCAGAGCGTCCTCCTTGTCCTCGCTGACGTCGATGCGGGCACCCGACTCCAAATCGTCCAGGGGCTGATGGGACAGCTTGCCGTAGTCGGGATCCTTGCGGGTACGGAAATACACATCCCCGTTTTTCGCGGCATAGGCGTAGCCCTTTTCCACCAGCCCCTCGATGATGGACAGGATTTCATCCATATTTTCCGTGGCCTTGGGATGGACGGTGGCTTCCCGGACGCCCAGGCCCTTGGCGTCGGTCCAGAATTCCTCTATATACCGCTGCGCGATGACGTCATAGGAGACGTTTTCCCCGTTGGCCCGCCGGATGATCTTGTCGTCGATATCGGTGAAATTCTGCACGAAGCGGACATCCCAGCCCCGCCATTCCAGATACCGCCGCAGCACGTCGAAGACACACAGGGGCCGGGCGTTGCCGATATGGATATAATTGTAGACTGTGGGGCCGCAGGCATAAATCCGCACCACCCCCGGTTCCAGCGTCACCAGCTCTTCCTTCTGCCGCGTCAGAGTATTATAGATTTTCATTCCGTCATCCTCCGTATTCTTGATTCTATAGGCTGCTCGTTTATTCGGCGGCGCCGTCGGCCGGGACGCCGCCCAGCTGCCGCACCTGCATCTCCAGCAAATCTATTTTGTGCTCTAACCGGCAGAGCTCCTGCGCAACGGGATCGGGGATATGCACCTGATCCAGCTCCACGATTTTCGCCCCGTTGCGCCGCACCACCCGGGCGGGAACGCCCACGGCGGTGGCATTCTCCGGGATTTCCTTCAGCACCACCGCGTTGGCCGCGATGC
>CAKTXU010000458.1 GCA_934630995.1 uncultured Eubacteriales bacterium | reverse complement strand
CCTTGATATATCTGTCCTCCGCTTTCCTCAGCGCGGTCTTGAGCCGGCGTACCTCCGCGGCGATATCCACCTTGCCCGGATCCTTCGGCGCGCCGTATTCCTCCTTTTCGGAGCCGATGTCGCCGATCGTCGCCATGCCCTGCAGCGCCTCGTCCAGCTCCGCCTTCAGGGCCGGCGATTTGCCCGAAAGCAGCTGCACCTTCACCGCGTCCCGGATTCCCTCCTTGAGGCACTCGAACCGGACGGAGGATCGGTTGCCTGGATAGACATAATTCTGATCGCCAGATTCAAAATCCGGATTGTCGCTGCATTCCATCGGATCTAGGGTCATCAGGTCATAGGCCCAGCGGAGGAAGCCGTCTGTCTTATTGCGCAGGGTGTCCCAGATGGCCCAGATGTTCTCCGACGGGTTGGAACGGGCAAAGCAATTGGGGAAATTGGTGGTGCAGTTGTAGATGCTGGTGACCAGCCCCAGCTCCTCCCGCCGGCGCACGCATTCCGACTGGGTATGCTCGTCGCAGATGCCCACGTTGATGGAGACATACTCGATGCGGTCGAGAAGCGGATTTTTCAGGCTGCCGGAATTGAGCGCCACATTAAACTTGAAGCGCTTGCCGGATACCTCGTCCACCAAATCCAGCACCTTTTCCAGCTCCTCATAGGGCCGCTCGTCCACATGAATGTAAATCCGGTCGGTCCAGCCCTTTTCATCGCAATGGGGAAGCAACGCGGAGAGAAACGCTTTGACCATCGCGTCCCAACCCGCAGTGGCGGGCACAGCGTTGACGGTCACCAGCTCCTGCTTCGCCTCGTCATAATAGCGGATATCCGCGCCGATAAGGCCCTCCAAAACCAGCGGCCCGTCGAAGCCGATGCCGGTCATGAAGCTCACCCAGCTGTCAAACCAGGTAAAATCGAAGGCAAAACGGCCGTCCCGCTTTTTGATCCAGCCCACCTGGCTGACATGGCTGTTCTTATATTTATTCGCGTCCCCGGGGCAGGGCGGCCGGTCGGTTATCTCACACCAGACCATGTTCTGGCCCGCTTCCCACAGGTTGCGGTAGTGCTCCCGCAGCAGCTCCAGCGCCTCGGGAGAAAAGAACTGCTCCCGCGGCAGCTTCATATCGTCCCACAGCGAGGTCGGCCAGTGGAAAATCTGCAAATCGTATTTCCATTCCCTTCGCTCGGGCAGGACGATGTTCTTCACCTCCAGCTGCAGGGTGAATACCAGCTCATCCCCCACCTTGTCGCGGAAGGTGACGGCGCCCTCGAATTTCCCAGCCTGCGCCGACCGCGGTACTTTGACAGTCACCCACACCGGCTGCAGGGCATATGCCTCTATGTCCACCTCTTCGCAGGAGTCCAGAATATCCGGGATATACTCATAGGGCGCGATTTCCAGCCAGGTCTTATACGCCATACTGATAGGCGATCCACAGCTGGATTTCAGATATTTCTGAAACCGCACGGTCACATTGTCGGTAGAAATCCCCTCAGCGCCGCCCTTATTTGCCAGCTCCCCCGCCTCAAAGCGCACGCCGCGCTTGCCGCGGCTCCCGGTCCACAGGACAAGGGGGATGTTGACCGTATCGCCTATCCAGGCCGTACCCTTCCAGGTATGCTTTTCCTCCGCTGCGGCCACCTCCGCGTAGGTGTGGCGCTTGAAGAAGCCCAGGGGGTTTTCCTTTACATAGTGCAGGTCGGGCTCCCCGACCGTGCCGAATAACCGGCTCTCACTCATATTCATGACCCATTCCTTTCCACAAACCGTGAAATTGTGCCGCGTTTGCCGGGGACTTGCCCTGCAAACCCCGCCGCCTGCGGGAAAGGCATACACTATGACGCTGCATCATCGCGTGTGCTTCTATGATACAGTCAAAGGCCCCGCCAAAGAAAGCGCTGCTTCAGCGGGGCCTTTGTCGAATGCATACCTGATCTTTATTCCTTGCCGTTGCCGGAATCTGTCGGCGCGCCTCCGGCGGGCTTTTTCTTCAGCAGGAGGAATACAACCACACCCGCGCAGGCCAGTACGACAATCACCGTCACCACAATGATCACGATGAGGGCGGTATTGTTCTTTTCGCCGGGCTTCACCAAGGTCTGCACATCGCTGGAATTGTCGGAAAGGTTGGAGCTATCGGGCTTGGATGAGACGTTTGAGGAGGTGTTGGGGGAGGCGCTGGAGGCGGGAGCGCTGGACTCTTGCTCAGAGGATTCCGGCGGATCCACCGGCGCCACACTGCTGATGGGATCGTCGTCTCCGTCCAAGGAGGGCA
>CAKTXU010000457.1 GCA_934630995.1 uncultured Eubacteriales bacterium | reverse complement strand
GCTATAATGGCTGCAGCAACAATTGTGCCAAGAAATAACGGTTTTTCACTCAATTGCAAAAAAGGTATTTTGGCCGCCAGCCAAAATACCTTTTTTGCGTCTGTAAAGAAAGGCCAAGAAATCCATATCATAAAAGAGGGTGGGGAAAGCCCTGGTAGACGCTGCTGTTCCCTTTGGTTTTTCTATAGACGCCCGGAGAACAGCCGGCTTCCCTTGTGAACGCCCTTGTTAAATACTGACGGCTGTTAAATCCCACGCTGACAGCAATTTCCGTGACGGTCAAACGGCTAATTTCCGGCAGGTGCTTGGGAAGGATTATGAGAGAATCATCGGTCGGGTGATTGCGGAAGCCTTTGTCGGGTTGAGTCCGGAGGAATTCCCCGGCGTGCTGGTTTACGGGCACGGTCCCTTCATATGGGGAAAGGATGTGAAACAGGCCGCCGTATGGGAGATTATCGCCATGATGGGATATTACACGAAGGCGATGGGAGGCCGTGCCCCGCTCGCTCACCCGCTCATGGACAGACACTTTTTTCGCAAGCATGGACAGAGCGCTTATGATGGGCAGTCGTAACATAACAATAGGTGGACAAATCGGCCGGATTTGTCCACCTATTGATCGGACTGGCGATTTCGGCAGCAGGATATATTCAGCCGAATCGCTGGTCAGTGTTTCGTACATTGCCCGTAATAGGCATTTTTTCCATGTTTTCGCAGGTAATGCTTATGCAGCAGGGCCTGCTGCATGGGCGCGGCGCCGCCCAGTTGTTCGGTCCGCAGAGCCATAGAGGCCAGTTCCTCCAGGACGACGGCGTTATGAACCGCCTCCTGAGGCGAGGAGCCCCAGGCGAAGGGACCGTGACTGTAAACCAGGACAGCGGGAATGGAGGCGGCTGTTTCGGCGGACGTGGTTTCCACTATCACCTCGCCGGTGTTCCATTCGTAATCTCCGTCAATTTCCCGCTCCGTCATGGGCCGCGTACAGGGGACGGCACCGTAGAAATAATCGCCGTGGGTGGTGCCGTAGGCGGGAATGGAGCGACCGGCCTGCGCCCAGGCGGTGGCCCAGCGGGAATGGGTATGGACCACGCCGCCGATATCCGGGTACTGTAAATATAAAACACGATGTGTGGGGGTATCGGAAGAGGGGGCGTAGCGGCCCTCCTCGCGCCGGCCGGTTTCCACATCGATTACCACCATGTCCTCCGGTGTCAGCGCTTCATAGTCGACGCCGGAGGGTTTAATGACCAGCAGTCCCCGGCTTCTATCTATCCCGGAGACGTTGCCCCAGGTGAAAGTCACCAGGCCGTACTGGGGGAGCAGTCGGTTGGCCTCGCAGACGCGCTGTTTCAATTCCTCAAGCATGGCTGAGTTACCTCCATATCCATCAGCAGGCGGGAGGCCTGGCGATAGCGTTCATATTTGCGGCGGTATACGGCACGGTGGTTGTCCTGGGGCAAAATCCTCTCGGCTACCCGCACCATACCGGCGGCTGCCTCGTGATAATCCCGATATAGGCCTGTGGCAACCGCCGCCGCCATAGCACTTCCCTTGGCTCCCAGCTCCCGCGTCCTGACTGTCTCGACCGGCAGTCCCAGAATATCCGCGAACATCTGCGTCCAGATCCTGGAATTGACCGCGCCGCCGGCCAGACGCACAGCCTCAGGCGGCTGCCGCAGAGACAGCAGCTTTTCAATATGCGCCAGATGAGAGAAAACAACGCCCTCATATACCGCCCGTAGGATGTGGCGTATGGAATGCGCGCTGTTCAGTCCAATAAAGGCCGCCTGTACAGGGATGTCCTCGGGGCAGCCATAGAGATAGGGAAGAAAAACCGCGTCACAGGTTTCCGGCGGACAACCACCGACAAGAGAATCCGCCATATCGTAGAGACGGTTTCCCTTCTGCTTGGCCTCCTGTCCTTCCGCCCTCATAAATTGCTGCAGAACCCACTCGAGATTTCCTGCGGAGGTTGGACTGCTCTCCTCAATCAGATACAGGCCCGGCACACAGAAGAGGGAGGTGCGCGTGGTGCCGCCGCCAGGCGCGGGGAGGGGAGAGGGATACTCATTGATGCTCCATGTGCCGGTGATGGAGCACAGACGCTCCGGCACCGTTACATCCATAGCCACCGCGCAGGCGTCTATATCGAACATACCGCCGCATACAGGGGTTCCGGGCAGCAGGCCTGTCTGCTTTGCGGCCTCCCTGGTGACGCAGCCCGCGTTGTCATAGGAAAGGCAGGGCGGCGGCAGCCTGTCATACAGCTCCCTGAGTCCC
>CAKTXU010000456.1 GCA_934630995.1 uncultured Eubacteriales bacterium | reverse complement strand
GAACGCTATGGAGAGGACAACGCGGATTTTCTTATGGAGCAGGACATGCTCTGGGCGAAAAACTACCGCACTCTGGGGTATATCGCCTCCCCCGTCTATCAGTGCCCCGCCTATCCCGCCCTGGCGGAGGAAACCGCCCGTTTCAACGGCTGGCAATTCCGCACCTTTGAGGGGGACACGCGGCTCGTCCGCGCCCTGGCCGAGGGACATTGGAATACAGAGGAGTTTCTCGTCTGCCCGCCGGACCATCGCATAGAGGCCGCCTATGACGGACGGAAAATGATTGCCGTTCCCGTGGAAAGGAGGGAGTCTCATGGAGGATAAGCTGCTTGAGCGCTGCGGAGAATACGCCGCCCATTTTTCCGGCCTGTGCGGTGTCGCTTGCACCGTGCTGGACGCGGCGGAACGGACCTTCCGCTTTTCCAGCGCCTCTCCCCGTTTCTGCCAGGGCTGCAGCCATCCCCGCTGCCAGGAATCGCATACCCATCTCTACGGCAGCAGCGAGGCCTACCGCTGGAACGGGAACTATATTTACTACTGTCCCCTGGGCTTGGTGTTCGTGGCCTCCTCCGTCTCCGACGACACCGGCGGGCTGTGCGGTAGCCTGATAGCCGGGCCGATGGTCATGGGCAATCCCGCCGATACCCTGATGGAGCTGTCCGAACCCGCCATGGCCGACGCCATCACCCGCCTCCCCGTCTTCACCACCTCCAAGGTCAACGACTTGGCCGAAATTCTAGCGGCCGTCACCGGCTATATCGCCGGTCTGCCCCACAGCCGGGCTGGCAGCTTTGTCTACGAGCAGGAAAAGATGCTCAACACCATTTACACCCTGCGCGGCCGGCAGGCGGAGGACGAAACGGCGGTCAACTACCCCATCACCTATGAAAAGCAGCTCCACGACCTCATCTGCAGCCGGGATAAAAGCGGCGCGCAGGAGCTGCTCAACGAGCTGCTGGGCCATATCTATTGCGCCAGCAATTTTCATCTGGATACGATCAAGACCCGGGTGGTGGAGCTGGTGGTCCTCCTCTCCCGCGCCACCATAGACGCCGGGGCGGACATCCAGGAGATATTCCTGTTCAACTCCAACTATATCCATGAAATCGAGCAATTCGATTCCCTGGAGGAATTGAGCGTCTGGCTGACCGGGATCATGCACCGGTTCATCAACTACTCCTTTGATTTCACCCAGGTCAAGCATTCCGATGTGGTACATAAGGTCATGGACTATGTCAAGACCAACTATATGAAAAAGATCACCCTGGACGACGTGGCCCGCCATGTTTTTCTCAGCCGCTCTTATCTGAGCAGCATTTTCAAAGAGGAAACCGGCGACAGCCTCTTTGCCTATATCAACCGGGTGCGAATCGATAAGAGCAAAATGCTCCTGCTGGACTCGGCGGTGAATCTGGTGGATGTGGCCAGCCTCTGCGGCTTCGACGATCAGAGCTACTTTACCAAGGTTTTCAAAAAAGCGGTGGGCGTCTCGCCTAAAAAATACCGCGATACCCGCGGAAAGACCTGAGAGCCGTCTAAAACGCATCGGTATCATACGAATTAAATACCTAAAATCAAAATATTTTCCTATATTTTCGCTCCAGCGGCACGTACAATGGGGATAAAGAAACATAAGGATTTTAGGAGGAGAACCGATTATGGCTATCTTAGAAGAAATCAGCTCGTTCCTGCAGCAGGGGCGTTCCCCCAAGGTCAAGGAGCTCGTACAGCAGGCTCTGGACGAAAAAATTCCGGCCCAGGATATTCTGGAAAAGGGCCTTCTCGACGGTATGAGCGTCGTCGGTGAAAAATTCAAGAACAACGAGGTGTTTGTCCCCGAGGTACTGGTCGCCGCCCGCGCCATGAACGCCGGCGTGGCCATTCTCAAGCCCTATCTGGTGGAATCCGGCGTGGAATCCAAGGGCACCGCGGTCATTGGCACCGTCAAGGGCGATCTGCACGATATCGGCAAGAACCTGGTCAAGATGATGCTGGAGGGCAAGGGAATCAACGTCGTCGATTTGGGCGTGGATGTCTCCGCCGAGCAGTTTGTCCAGGCCGCCATCGACAACAACGCCGACCTCATCTGCTGCTCCGCTCTGCTGACCACCACGATGAACGAGATGAAGGCCGTCGTGGAGCTGTCCGTGGAGAAGGGCATCCGCGACAATGTAAAAATCATGGTCGGCGGTGCGCCCATCACCCAAAGCTTCTGCGATTCCATCGGCGCCGACTGCTACACCTCCGACGCCGCCTCCTGCGCCGACGAAGCCCTCAAGCTC
>CAKTXU010000455.1 GCA_934630995.1 uncultured Eubacteriales bacterium | reverse complement strand
GTCGCGGGTTCGAATCCCGTTTCCCGCTCCATGCTAAAACCCCGGAAAGTGGCTTGAATGCTCACTTTTCCGGGGTTTTGTTTTGCTTGGCTTTCTGATTTGTCGCTTATTTATCGCTTATTCCTCTGATTTTACGTCGTTTTCACCGTCAAGCGCTGCTGCTATTAACGGCTCTCCGCAGCGGCGGCTTTAAGCCTTCTAATGATTAAGGGGCGTAGAGGTTTCCAAGTGCCCTAAAAGCGCGGATACAATTTTGACGTCGGCCCCTTCGCTGATTAGTAGCGTGGCGTTGGCGTGGCTGAGAGGGGCTTGCAGCCCCTTCCACCCTTTCCCCGCCGAGAGAAATCTAGTTTATCGACATCTTTTATCTGGATTTATAGCAGGATGAAACATCGGAGCCTTTATCCCCACGGCAGCAGCTGCAGCGCATCCAGATTGACCATATGAACCGGTTTTTTAGAAACACCGAACAGCAGTAGCAAGCGTTCGGCACTGACCCTCTCCGGCAGGATAAATTCCACCTCGTATTCTGCCCAATCGATCGATTTCTCCTTCAAAAGCGACACTGGGCAATCCACACTATGGGAGGCGCCGACAGGGTCGCGCCACTCCACGGCGACCCTGACTTCTACGTCCTGATAGGCAAACAAATCAAATCGCAAAGCGCGGTATTCGTACAGATCCAGCGCTGCGAAGGGATACCCCTGCACAAAGGCGCCTATCTGCCCGCTTTGCCCCAGCAGGTGCAGGGCCGTTCCGGTTTCACAAAACACATCGTCACGGCAGAGTGCGCTGCCCGGAAGCGGCTGCCAGGTGGGACGGTAAAAGCAGTCAACCCGCCCGGGTTCCGTATCATAGGCGATCCAGACAGCCTCCTGAGATAAATCGAGCCAGGGCTTCGCCTCTATGCGCAAGGTGTGTTCGGTGTCGGTAGCAAACGGTGCCACCGGCATTCCGCCGCACCAGAGATTCCCCCCGCGCGCCATATCGGTGAACTGGTAAGCGGTATGCAACGGATGAGCGATATACGGATGGGACAGAACGACCTTATCCGGCGACAGTAGCCGCGCCTGTGCCTCCTGATACAAACCGCTCTCATCGCAGAGGAAAAAAACTTTCAGGCGGTTTCCACGGCATTCCAGCGGCTGGCCGCCGGTGGAGAAGGTTAACGTCAGCCTCCCCCCCTCCCTCTGACGACCAGAAAGCGCGGCTGCGGTGCGCAGCCCGGGCTCTCCATAGGCACCCGCAAGTGCGAGCGACGCCATCCGCTCACCGAGCGGGTATTTGTTGAGGGGGTGAACCGGATGGTTTGCCGCGGTGTAGGCCCAGGCCGGACTGAGATCGTAGACCGGTGCGGCGGCAAACTCCCCGGGATATGCAGCCGCCAAATCGCTGAACACCTGATTGATATAGCCGATACGGCACTCACCGCTTCCCACATGCCGCCAGGGAAACAGTTGCGAACAGATGACGGGAAAATGCGCCACCCCCGCAGGCTGGAACAGCTCCGCATATACGCGGTGGTATTCCTCCATGGCCCGGCGGTAACAGACGCTGTGTTCCCGTCCGCGGGTATTGCCCTCCCCCTGATACCAGAGGATACCGCGCACCTGGATACCGTGCAGCGGATAGGTTTTGGTATTAAACATCGCGGAGGGCTGCAGATAATTGATATCCCCGTAGGTATCCCACCGCTCGCTGGAGGGCAGCTGTCCCGCCGTCTCCATCCATTCCCGCAGAACCGGATCCTTGAAAAAGCTGTCTTTTGGCAGCCAGTCCTCCACATAGGTCGCGCCCATGTTGCTGTCGATAATTCCCAACGGCACCTGCGCCGTCCGGTTGAGCACCCGGTATACCGCGCGGGCCATGGCGGTGGCACAGGCGGACAGCCAACCGAATGCCTCCCACTCCTGCACCCTATGCCAACAGCCTGGGAAATCGTCCTGCGGCTCGAAGGGAAACGGACCTCCGACACGGTCCCAAAGCGACATCTGTTGAAAAAAACGGATATGACACGTCTGAAGAGTTTCAAAGACCTCCTCCGCTCCCGGCATCTGGTTGTTTCCCATCTCCATATTGGACTGGCCAGCCGCCATCCACAGCTCGCCGAACAGCAGATCCTCCAGTGTCACGGTATCCTCCCCATCGGATATGATAAGCTCCCATGGTTCGAAGGAGGCCGGCGGCGTAGGCAAGGGCAGCTGAAACCCGCCCATATCGTCCGCCGTAGTCCCGCCGCGGCAAAACACCGTTTCACCGCGGCGCAGGATCGCCTCCACCCGGGAGGACGGTGCCGCAGCTGTCTCTTATAC
>CAKTXU010000454.1 GCA_934630995.1 uncultured Eubacteriales bacterium | reverse complement strand
CCCTGGAAGCCATGACGCCAATCGATACCGGCGGCAAGCAAATCGGTCCGCAAGTTTATCTCAAGGAGAACGGCGATCTATATGTCTACGGCTTCGTGTGGGGAAAAGCCTATACGCCGACCAAGCTGCTCGGCAACGTCGTTGCAGTCAGCCGGGAATGGAACCGTCTCTTTGCGGTCACGGCCGACCATCAGCTTTGGGAGGCGGATTTGCAGGGTGAAACCGCCATTCCCTTCAAGAAGGTCGCCGAAAATGTCAAAACCGCCGGCGTTTATGGCTCCAGGAATTATTACATCACCCTGGATGACGAGCTTTTCATGTGGGGCACTTATGCTACCGGGAGCTATGCACAGACAGACGACGCCCCGGTAAAATATGCCGACAATGTGCAAAAGGCGGAGATTGATTCCTATGGCTTCTGTTATCTGACGAATACCGGCGATCTCTATCGCGGAGGAATGAATACCGAACACGAAATCAATGAATCCGATCGGACATATTATCCGACCGGCATTAAAATCGCCTCACGGGTAAAGGATTTTGTCTACAGCCTAACCCATTATTATATAACGCAAAATGGGGAGCTTCACGGCGCGCTCAATGCTTTTCATTCAATGATGGATCTGACATATCCTCCTCTGACGGATACCGAGGCCGGAAAAGACAGAGTCCTATTAAATGATGTGGACTATATCCGCTATTATGACGGGCGCGGTATGGCCGTTACCAAATCCGGTGAAATTTATGCCTGGGGCTGGAACACCATAGAATTATATGAGGGAGATAAACCCTTCAGTTTTTCCATTGTCCCCCCTCGAAAGCTCAATCCGCTTCCCTGACAACAATTCCCCCGCATTACCTTAAGCTAAGGCGATGCGGGGGAATTTTACCGTGATGCCCTTAAAACGTCGCCGGTACGGGACAATACGGGAAAACCGTAACTCTCCTCGTACACGGAGGGGACTATCCCACGATGCCGCTGTGTTCGATGCCCTCGATGATCCGGCGCTGCATGACGATATACACCAGCAGCAGGGGAATCACCGCCAGCAGCACCCCCGTGCTGACCACGACGCTGCTCATATAGCTGCCGTTCAGGATTCCCTCGGCAGCCAGTGTGTTCACGGTCAGCACCACGTTGGACAGCATCTTGAAATTGGAAAAAAGCAGCGGCACATACTGGGTATCTGTCCACTGCCAGGCAAAGGACAGCATGAAGACCGTCACCATCACCGGACCGGACAAGGGCAGCATGACGCTGCGGAAGGTGCGGAAGGAGCTGGCGCCGTCGACATTGGCCGCCTCGGCCAGCACATCCGGGACACCGATGAAAAACTGCCGCATGATGAAGATGAACAAGCCGCCGCGGAATCCCAAGCCGGTGATGGACAGCAGGACGGAGGGGAGCGGCGTGTCAATGAGGACAAGAGCCTTGCCGAACAGCAATTGAAAGAGGCCGAAAATATC
Source organism: uncultured Eubacteriales bacterium (assembly GCA_934630995.1). Taxonomy (GTDB): domain Bacteria; phylum Bacillota; class Clostridia; order Oscillospirales; family Acutalibacteraceae; genus CAKTXU01. Next base: position 849 of record CAKTXU010000454.1, on the reverse strand, counting down.
GAAATAGCGAAAAAACATATACAGAGCCAGCACCAATGTCTGGGGCGGCATCATGATGGTCACCACCAGCATCACCGACAAAAGGCCGTGACCCCGGAACCGGTATTTCGCCAGCCCGTAGCCCACCAGCACGGCGCAGGACGTCTGCAAAGCCGCCACCATGGCTGAGATGGCCGCCGTGTTCAGCAGAGCCTGGAAATAATCGGTGTATTTCAGCACAATCCGTATATTCCGCAGGGTGGGCAGCTTTGGAATATACCGCACGGTGGAATCGAACACATCCTCGCTGGACATGAAGGCGCTGGACAGCTTTGCAATAAAGGGAAACAGGATGGTGAAGGACAGCCCCATCAGCAGGACGAAACGCGCCGCAGTCCAAAGAAGACGCCGGAGCGTGGCCGGGGTGGCGCGCCGCTTCAGCCTCTCCCACCGGGTGAGCACCCTTCCGTTATCCGCTGCAACCATGATTATTCTCCTTTCCGTATCCGTCTGCCGCGGGGATCATCGTCTGCGGGCTGCACTGTCCGCCGCCCGGGATATGCGGAAAAACACCAGCGTCACTATCCCCAGCACGGCCGCCAGCAGCAGGAAATACACCCAGGACATGGCCGCAGCCGCGCCCATATCGGAGCGGTCGTAGGCCGTCTCCTGAATCAGCGCCATCAGGCTGCTGCCCGGTCGGGAGAGAAAATCGATAATTGAGAAGAGGATATTGACGAAAATCACCGGCGTAATCATGGGCAGGGTGATTTTCCAGAAGGATTCCCAACCCGTGGCGCCCTCTATCCGGGCCGATTCATAGATAGATGGGGAGATGGACTGGAGCCCCGATAGAAAGATAAGAATCTG
>CAKTXU010000453.1 GCA_934630995.1 uncultured Eubacteriales bacterium | reverse complement strand
CACCGGCACCGCGCCGTAGCGGCAGGCCACCATCTGGGACAGGCCGCAGGGCTCGCTTTGGGAGGGCATCAGGAAGATGTCCGCGCCGGCGTAAATCTTCCGCGCCAGCTCCGGCACGAAGCCCGCGCAATAGCGGAACTTGTCTCCGTGGCGCTCCTGGGCCTCCCGGAAAAAGGTTTCATACACCCAGTCGCCCGAGCCCAGCAGCACCATCTGCAGATCCCCCGCCAGCAGCTCATCCAGGATATATTTGACCAGATCCAGCCCCTTGTGCGAAACCAGGCGGGTCACCATACCGATGAGAGGCACGTCGGGGCGCTGGGCGAGGCCCAGCCGTTCCTGGAGCGCCCGCTTGTTCTCCGCCTTGCCGGAGGGATCGTCGGCGCTATAATGAGCGTAGATATCCGGATCCGTTTCGGGGTTGTAGTCGTCGGTGTCGATGCCGTTGAGGATGCCGGAGAGCTTCCACTCCCGCAGACGCAGAATGGAGTCCAGGCCGTGGGAATAATACGGGTCGAGAATTTCCCCGGCATAGGAGGGGCTGACGGTGGTGATCCTATCGGCGGTTTCGACGGCTCCCTTCATCAGGTTGACGCAGCCGTCCTGCTCCACCACGCTCTTGGCGGACGGGGGGAGGCCGAACACGTCCTCGAAAATTTCCATGCCGTATTTGCCCTGGTACTGGATGTTGTGGATGGTCATGACGGTCCTGATGCCCTCATACCCCTCCCGGCCGGCGTAAAACAGCCGGTAATAAATGGGGACCAGGGCGGTCTGCCAATCGTTGGCGTGGAGAATATCCGGCTTGAAGTCGATGTACTGGAGCATTTCGAGAATCGCGCGGGAGAGGAAGGCGAACCGCTCCGCGTCGTCGTAATGCCCGTAGAGGCCGGGGCGCTTGAAATAATACTGGTTGTCCAGCAGATAATAGATGACCCCGTTGTGCTTGGCCTCGAAGACGCCGCAATACTGCCGCCGCCAGGCCACCGGCACCGACAGGCTGGTCAGGAAGGTCATATTATCCCGCAGGTGCTGGGGCACCGACTCATATAGAGGCAGCACCACACGGCAGCCGATGAGGCGGGTGCGCAGGGCCTTGGGCAGGGAGCCGGCCACGTCGGCCAAACCGCCCGAGGCGGCGAAGGGCTGGGCCTCGCTGGTCGCATACAATACTTTCATAGAACCGATCATCCTTTCGCGCAAGTCGCTTCGAGGCTCATACCACCGAGCCCTTGCTGATGAAAACGGGATAGCTCTCGCATCCGGCCAGGGAACGCCCCTCCCGGATGACCACGTCCTTGTCCATTATCACCGCGCCGAGGGCCGCCTTTTCGCAGATGACGGAGCCCTGCATGACGATGCAGTTGTCCACCACCGCGTCCCGCTCCACCTTCACATCCCGGAAGATGATGGAACGGCGCACGATCCCCTCGATGCTGCTGCCGTCGGCCACCAGGGAATCGGATACCCCGGCGTGCAGCCCGTAGATAGCGGGGGCGCAATCCCGCACCTTGGTGTAAATGGGACGCCGGGCCGGGAAGAGGGCCGCGCGCACACCGGGATCCAGCAGGGCCATGTTGGCCCGGAAATAGCTGCCCAGATCCGCGATGACCGCCGTGTACTCCGGCACCTCGTAGCCCATGATCCGCAGGGTGTCCACCTGGCGCTGGAGCACGTCCCGCTCGAAATGCATCCGGTTGCGGCTGACGGCGGCGCTGATGAGGCGGGTGAGCATGGCCTTGCTCATGACATACAGCCCCAGGCCGTAGGCGCCCTCCTCCTCCCCGCCGCGGCTGAGCATCATGTCGTAAATCCGCCCGTCCGGATTCATCCACAGGGTCAGGCTCTCCTTGAGAGGCGGCACCTTCCCCCGCTGATAGCCCACGGTCACGTCGGCGCCGGAGGCCAGATGGGTTTCCACCAGGCGGTCGTAGTCGATGTTGCCCACCACATGGCAGTCGGAGAGGAGCACATATTCCTCCTTGGAATTGCGGAGGAAGGGCTGGAGGCCGTTCAGGGAGGCCACACGGCCGTTGTACGCCTCATCCCCCGAGCCGAAGGGGGGCAGGAAATAGAGCCCCTCGTTTTTCCGGGACAGATCCCAGGCCTTGCCCGAGCCGATATGGTCCATCAGGGACTGGTAATTGCTCTTGGTGATGACGCCCACCTTGGAGATGCCGGCGTTGACCATATTGGACAGGGCGAAATCGATAAGGCGGTAGCGCCCGCCGAAGGGCACCGAGCCCAGCGCCCGCATGGAGGTCAGATCCCTGAGCTGCTCGTCGTGCATGTTGGAGAAGAGCAGGCCCAGCACATTGT
>CAKTXU010000452.1 GCA_934630995.1 uncultured Eubacteriales bacterium | reverse complement strand
CTTGATTTTGTGTTGCCTTTTTCGCTTCCCTAAAAATCTGAAATTTCTACTTGACTTTTATTAGCAGGTCTTTCTTATTATAAAAGGTCAATATAAGATGAGACTGCATCTGTTCCCGGATCGCATCGCTGGCCAAAGGATCAGCCGCGGCCTCCGCGGGGAAGGTAAACCAGGTCTGCCCCGTTTCCTTGTCCAGAACTCCGATGTTCAGGGTTGTTTCCTCGATCAGCAGGGAATACCTTGCATTATCGGCATACACCTGGCAGTTTTCCACCGGAGCGTCCCCCAGGGGGACGGCCGGCTCGGCCGGACGGCCGTCCGGAGCGGCGGTTTCTCCCTCCGCCCATGGAATCAGGCCGCTTCCCTGAAGCAGCAGCGCCGCACAGAGAAGGCTGCAGGCAAAAAGACGCCCAAACTGTTTCATATGCAGATCCATGTCCTTTCCAGGCAGTAGCCTAATTGAAAAACAGGGGCCGGCCTTCAGGGAAACAACCTGATCCCGGCACCCGTTCAGAACCGGAAGGATATTTCCATATACAGGTTATAAACAAAACCGACGACCTGTCGCACCAGGTTTCCAAACAGGATGAACAGGAAGGCGATGACGACCATGCCCACAAGCGTCAAGAATAGGGTCACGAGGTTTTTGGTAAAGCTGTAATTATGTACCACCGTCATCCCGCTGAAAAGCAGAAAGACGAACCATATCCAGGCGATGGTGGAAAACAGATTGTAAAACGCCAGCTCCTCCATGGCCAGCAGATTGCCGGCGATGGTCATCGGAATGTTGAGCAGCAGGATGGGCGTCAGGCTGAAGCACACCACCTTATAGATATCGACAAACCGCCCCTCCCCGTCCATTAGGCTGGACAGGCACCAGTTGGCCGCGCAAAAGAGGACAACCGGTACCAGGACGGCGGCCGCCGTCGTCAGCAGGCCGGAAACGCTGGCCGTCTGACTGCCGCTTATCAGGAAACCGGAACCCAGCCGGTTGAGGATGATGGTCACAATCGTCAGCAGCAGCACGACAGTGGCAGCCACAACACCGACCCTATCGGAACGCCGGATTTCACCGAAGCCCTCGAAAGGATGGCAGAGAACCCGCAAGGCATAAAGCTCCTGGTCAAACCAACGCCGCTTGGCGGGAGCGGCATCCACTGCCCTCACCCGCCTGCCCGCGAGCTTGAGCAGCGCTACGACAAGCGCAATGGCGGCAAGACCACCCAGGAGAATCGGCAGGAAATACGCCGCAATCATTTCCCGGCGCTTGCCTTCAAAGGCCTTGGAATAATTTTCCCGGTCATGGGCGCTTTCGAAATACTTCATCGCCAAATCGTAGTCGCCTTCGCGGTAACAGCTTTTTCCCAGACCGATATAGGCCAAATCAAGATTATTGTTGATTTCCGACAACGCCGCCCATTCCGCAGCGGACTGTCCATACTGGCGATCGTTATAGAGCGAGATGGCGTTGTTCACCCGGTCTCCGTAAGCAGTCCTTTGGAAAACGGTCAGCCGCCCGTTCTTTTTGTCCAGCGTTATCAGCTCGTCTCCCCGGTATACCACGGCGGCCGCTTGTTCCAGGCAGCCCAGCTTAAACCCCTTTTCCCCAAAGGCGAACAACAGGTTTCCGTCCGCGTCGTAGGTGAACAAACGGCTTCTCCTGGAATCCAGCAGGGTAAACACTCCGTTGGGGCCCATGGCGACATCGATAATGGACGAGGGGCCGCTGTCCTCTGCGGCGTTGAATTCGACCTTGATATCCCCCGCCGGAGGGAAAAAGCCATTGCGCCGCAGTACATCGTTTCCGGACGGATTGAGCTTCTTCACCGGGGCATAATCGCCTGTGCGCACCCGGCCGATAGCGGCAGAATACTGGGCCCAGGCCTCGATGCTATTAGTAGTGGCAAAAACAAATCCCTCATCGTCCACCACCACATTGTTGAACTCCGTCGGCACAAAGGAGGGAAGCCTGTCAATCTGATCCTGTGTCATGAATAGGCGCCAGAACAGATCCACAAAATCCGGCACTACCCTCTGAGCGCCCATGAAGCAGTCGAACTCTCCCGTGGAAGTCAGGGCTACAACGCCCATGATATTGCCCTTGACGACAGTGTAAACCCTGCCCGCGCCGTCTACAGCCACGGCGGAGGGATTGAACACGAAGCTTTCCGGCAGGGCCGGAGAGACAAGCTCCGTGACTATCTGCCGCACGGTATGGTCCGCATTGAGCACGACGAGACGGGAATTGCCTGTATCCGCGATATAAAGAGCGCCGTCCTCTGCCACGCAGACGCCCTCCGGCTTGGAGAGGAGCGTGGCCTCCC
>CAKTXU010000451.1 GCA_934630995.1 uncultured Eubacteriales bacterium | reverse complement strand
CAGCAGAACAGCCAGCACGACGGCGGCCGCCGCAGCCGCCCCGCCGATAATCACGGCCACCGCCCAGGACGGCAGGCCGCCCTCGGTTCCGCCGCCGGACGAGGCGTCGCCGCTGGAGCTGCCGGCCGGCGCCGTACCGTACAGGGTGGCGTTGACCTCCTGGCCCCAGAATTCCCGCCCGGACTGGAAGGCGAGGATATCCACGCCCACCGCCGGCGCGCCGCCGTTGAAGCAGTCGGAATCGGCGTTCAGCAGGAAGAAACCGGAATCGCAGAAGCTGCCGGTATCCGGCAGGTTGCCGCAGTAGGACATGCCCGCGAAGGCCTCCGGGACCGGAATTTTCACCTTGAGCGCAAATTGACGCGCCGTCGTCTCGTCCACATTGCCCTTGAACTCACCGGTATAGGCGTTGCCCTCATAGCCCGTACCCGCGGCGTACAGCCGCACCCGCTGATCGGGATAATAGAAAATGTTGCCTGAGACGTTGAGCAGCGGGGTTTCCAGCTTGCGGAACTCTTCTCCCCCCTCGATATGGAGGATATCCATGGAGGTATGGAGGGTCTTGTCGTCCCGTATAAAGGTGTTGTTTTTCAAGTTGATGGTATAGCCCAGCTGGGAGGCGTTGTGGAACAGCACCTCCTTGTCGTTGTAGGAGATATTGTTTTCGATGTTGACGGTGCATTTGGTTTTGCCGAAGTTGAAGGAGGAATAGGTGCCGCTGTAGCAGTTATAGGTGAAGTTTCCATAGAAATCGAAGGTGCCGGTGCAGTCGGAATCCACGTCGAAGGCGCAGCCGTCCCAGTAGCAGTCCTCGCCGGACAGCTCGGAGGCGCCGTGCTGGTAGCCATCCATGTTCATCGCCACGTTATAGCGCATGGTGCCGTTTTTACACACTTGGAAGGCCATGCCGCAGGTCAGGTTCTTGAATACGTTGTATTCCACCAGCGGGCTGTCCGCGTGACAGATGTATACCGCGTGATTGCTGGCGGTATACTCCTCGTCGCTGTGAAACAGGTTGTTGCGCACCACCACGTTCTTGTTGTAGACGTTGCCGGAGAAGGCGGTGTTGACCCCGGTGCCCGCATAATTGTAGAATTCGCAGTTCTCCACCGTGAATCCGTCGATCCAGGCGTTGAACTGTCCGTCTTCCGAGCTGCTGGCCACGCCGGAGATACACCCGCCGCCGCAGCCCAGGGTGCCGCCGGTGGCGGCCTTATAGCTGTTGCCCTCATCCCCGCCCGAGCCGTCGATACAGGTAAAGAGGCAGCCGCGGATCTCAATGCCGCGGACGACGTACGTGTTCTGTCCATTTATGTAGTTGGCAGTGACGGTGATACCGCCCCGCATGGGCAGCGTGCCGCCGCCGTTGCCGTCGGGTACCGGAGCCTCGGGCACCCCCGGGCTGGCGGGATTGGAGTTTTGAATCTGGATATTTTCAAAGGTCCAAAAGCTCTGGTTTTTCAGCTCAATGGTGGAAAAGCCGTTCCTTTCGGTCATGGGCATGCTGGCATCGATGATGGGCAGCGCGCCTTCGCCGTAGGAGCTCACGGTGATGGGCTTGCCGTCCTGCCCGGAGCCTCGGGGCGCCATAATGACCCCGGAGTAGGTGCCGCCGCGTTTGAACAGGATTTTGTCCCCTGGGAAAAAGGACCGCTGCCGGTTGACCTGGGCCACGCTGTTCCAGGCGGTTTCCGGGGTCAGCCCGTCTCCGCCGGGGGCGGCAGCGGCGTCCACGTAATAGGCGGTATCCCCGCCGGTTTCCACAGGCTCCTCCACCCGTCCCTCGTACACGTTGAAATCATCGATGTAGAACGCCTTATTCCAGAAGGAGATGCGCAGCGGACCGGCTGTCAGATGGCTGTCCTCCGCGCTCTGCCTCAGCTCGCCGTCGATATAGAGCTCATAGCTGCCGCCCACCGCGATAAAGCGCACCTCATGCCAGGTCTTATCAGTGATGACCAGATTTTCATCGTAGCTATCGCCGTTGCCGGAATAGCCGAACTGGCCCTTCCAGGTGTGGTTGAAGCTCACAATAAAGCTTTCGTCCCCCGTCACCCGGGCGTTGACGCCGAAGTTGCCGCTCAGCTCCCCCAAAATATAAACGCGCATGGTCAGGGTGAAATCGCTGAAGCTCCGCTTGGTTGCCAGGTGGCTATGGGCGTTCTCGGCCTTGTCCAGCGGGCAGGCCAGAACCTTATTGCCCGGGTCGTCGGGATCCTCCGCGACGACATAGGGGCAGCCCTCCAGCGGCGTCCATTTGCCGGTGTCGATGCTCCCGCCCTCAAAATCATCTGAAAACAGCACCTTTGCCGTATCCTCCTCCGCCGCCGCGGGGAGCAGACCGGTCCCCACC
>CAKTXU010000450.1 GCA_934630995.1 uncultured Eubacteriales bacterium | reverse complement strand
GACCCCGGCAGAGCTGTCCCTCGGTCAGCAGAGCTTCGATATCCTCATGGAGCTGCCAGTGGGCGGTGCGCACCCGTTCCTTGATCTTGGACAGCTCGGAGACAAAGAGCAGCGCGCCGTCCGCGTAATCGAAGAGGGTGGCGGGCTTTTCATAAATCAGAGGGATGTATTTGTCCAGAGAAGCGGGCAGTCCGCCCCCCCGCAGCCGATCGGCGTCGGCCAGCAGGTTTTCCTTCTGGACGGGAGCCGCCTTGCCCCGCAGGGAATCCGCCAATGCTTCGATTTTGGCCGCCAGCTCCTCGCCGTCGTCGTACAGAATTTCGGCCGCGGGAGGGATGGCAATTTCCTTCAGGGGCTCGGTGCGCCGCTGGGAGAGTAAATCAAAATAGGACAGGGTGTCCAGGGTATCCCCCCACAGCTCGATGCGCACCGGTGCGGGACAGTCGGCGGGGTAGACGTCGATGATGCCTCCCCGCACGGAGAACTGGCCGGGGCCCTCGATTTGATCGCAGCGCTCATATCCCGCGGCGGTGAGGGCGGCGGGGAGGTCCGCCACCGGCAGGGCCAGGCCGGCTTTCAGCCGCAGGGTGCGGCCCCGGAGGACGGCGGGAGGCAGGGTGAATTGGACGGCCGCGTCCACGCAGGCCACCGCCACATCCCAGTCCCCCGCTGCCATCTGAGCCAGGGCGCCCAGGCGCATCTGCTCATATTCCCGGGAGACGGATTCCATCCGCCGCAGAGAAAGCTCTCTGGCTGGGAGAAAGAGGGGGCGGGCTCCCAGGGCGGCCAGATCCTCGCAGACGCGGGAGGCCTCCGCCTCGTCCGCCGTCAGCAGCAGCGCGGGACGGGAAAGGGTGGCGGCCAGGGTGCGCAGGAGGAGGACCTTGTGAATGAGGCCCAGGCCGGTGAGGGAGGCGGGCAGCCGGCCGGCTTTGATGTCCGCGCAGAGGGCGCCGTAAGCCGGCAGGATGGCCAGCCCCTTTTCAAACACCCGGCTTTTATCTGAGAGTCCCATGTCGGTTCGTCCTTTCGTACAGTCCGTCGATACGTCCATCATCTACTTGGAATAACGGTTCATCGCTCCGTCGATGTCGCCTTCGACGATGAGGCAGGCCGCCTCCGCGGCCCGCTTCACGGCGTCGGCCAGCAGGGGCGTTTCCTCTTTGGTGAACTTGGAGAGTACCCAGGCGGCCAGATCATAGTCGGGGTGGGGCTTGGCCCCGATGCCGATTTTTATCCGGGGAAAGTCCTCGCTGTCGGCTAGATCGATGATGCTGCGCATCCCCTTCTGGCCGCCGTCGCTGCCCTTGCGCCGCACCCGGACGACGCCGACGGGCAGGGAGATGTCGTCGAAGAGAATCAGGGTACGCGCGGGGGGGAGCCTGTAAAACCGCATGGCCTGAGTCACCGCCTCCCCGCTGAGATTCATGAAGGTCTGGGGCTTGAGGAGGAGGACCCGCTTGTCTCCCAGCCGTCCCTCCCCGGTCAGGGCACGGAATTTCACACGGGTCACGTCGGCGGCGAGCTTTTCCGCCAGGGCGTCCAGTGCCAGAAAGCCCGCGTTGTGGCGGGAACCTTCATATTGCATCCCGGGATTGCCCAGCCCCGCTACTATAAAATCCACCGGCCCGCCAGGTTTTTCTCTTCTAAAGAACATGATACTCGTCCTCTCTCTCCCCGGTTAGGGGAAATCTGTCGGAATCCGACTGCGCGTCCGAACATGGAAACAAGGGGCGGATATCCAAATCCGCCCCTGTATTGATTATCGAATAATGGCTATGGGCTCACACGAACATGATGGAAACGGGTTTGTCCTCATAAATCCGCTCGATGGCTTCGGAGAAGACCGGCGCCACCGTCAGAACGGTGAATTTATCCAGCCGTTTCTCGGGGGGGAGGGCGATGGTGTCCAGCAGCACCACATTCTCGATGACGCTGTCCCGGATGCGGTCGATGGCCGGACCGGAGAGGACGGCGTGGGTGGCGGCGGCGATGACCTTCTTGGCGCCGCCCTTTTCAACGATAGCGGCCGCGGCGTTGAAAAGGGTGCCGGCGGTGTCGATCATGTCGTCGACCAGGATGACGTTCTTGTCCTTGACGTCCCCGATGATGTTCATCACCTCGCAGACGTTGGCACGCTGGCGGCGCTTGTCCACGATAGCCAGGGGGCAATCGAGGCGGGCGGCGAAATTGCGGGCCCGGGTGACGGAGCCCAGATCAGGGGAGACGACCACAAAATCGTCCTTTTTCTCCCCAATGAGATCGCGGAAATAATTGGCGAGGATAGGGGCGCCCACCAGATGATCCACAGGAATATTAAAGAAGCCCTGGATCTGAGAGGCGTGGAGGTCCATGG
>CAKTXU010000449.1 GCA_934630995.1 uncultured Eubacteriales bacterium | reverse complement strand
GCAGGCGGGACGAAAAGGATCAGCGGGTGACGCGTATCGGTTTAACTCCAAAGGGGGTAGAGGTTCTCCTACAGGTCGAACAGGCGTTGGAAACGGTTGAAAAAGAGTGCTTTCAGGGATTTACCCCTGAGGACAAGGAGGGCAGTGCGCGCCTCCTTGGACAAATCAGGGACAACCTGTCGGCAGCCTGCCGGGATACCCATCCCCTTGGCTGCTGCGAATTGACTGGGAAAGGTGACGGCGATGCTCAAACTACTTAAATATCTCAAAAAGTCCATCGGCCCCATCGTTCTGGTGGTGATGCTGCTGGTGGTGCAGGCAATGTGTGACCTGAGCCTGCCAGACTATACTTCTAGGATCGTCAATGTGGGCATCCAGCAGGGGGGAATCGAGGATCCCGCCCCCACGGTTATTCGGGAATCGCGGATGGAACGGCTTTTTCTTTTTCTCTCCGAAGAGGATAAACAGACGGTTTTGGACGCTTATGAGGCGATAAGCAGGGACTCTCTGTCCTCCTCCGACTATACTAAGCTTGTGAAAAAATATCCCTCCTTGGCCGACGAGCCGCTGTACAGGCGGAAGAAGGTCAGTGGGGACGCTCTTGCCGAACTTAACAGTCTGCTGAGCAGGCCGATGCTGGTCGTGTCTGGATTGTCCGGCGACAGGGAGGAAATGGCGTCGGTCAAGGAACAGCTTCTCGCCCAGTTCGCCTCCCAGGGTGTGGATCCCGACACCGATATTTTCGTGCTTCTCGCCCAAATGCCCGCCCAGGCGCTGGAGCAGATGCGTACCCAGATGGACGATATGCTGGATAAGCTCCCCGACAGTATCCTCAGCCAGGCGGCGGTGATGTATATCAAAGAGGAGTACGCGGCCATCGGCATGGATACCGACGCCCTGCAAACGAATTATGTGCTGTTGGCGGGTCTGAAAATGCTGGGCATTGCCCTGCTGAGCATGACGGCCACCATCCTGGTCGGCTTTTTGGCCGCCCGCGTGGCGGCCTCTCTGGGACGGGAGCTGCGCGGCCGGGTATTCCGCCGGGTGGTATCCTTCTCCAGCACTGAATTCGATACCTTTTCCACCGCCTCCCTCATTACTCGGAGCACCAACGACATCCAGCAGATTCAGATGCTCTTCGTCATGCTGCTGCGCATCGTCTTTTACGCGCCCATTGTGGGTGTCGGCGGCGTGGTGAAGGTCTTGGGAACCAACACCTCCATGGCGTGGATCATCGCCGTGGCGGTTCTGGCGATTTTGACCATCGTGCTGGTGCTCTTCGCCGTGGCCATGCCCAAGTTCAAGATTATGCAGACGCTGGTGGACCGGCTGAATCTGGTCACCCGCGAAATCCTCACCGGCCTGCCGGTCATCCGCGCTTTCAGCAATCAGAAGTATGAGGAAAAGCGGTTCGACGGCGCCAATCGTGACCTGACCAGGACCAGCCTGTTTGTTAACCGGGCCATGACCTTTATGATGCCCATGATGATGCTGGTGATGAACGGCGTCAGTATCCTGATTGTCTGGGTGGGTTCCCACAACGTGTCTAATGGTGCGATGCAGGTCGGTGATATGATGGCCTTTATTCAGTACACTATGCAGATCATCATGTCCTTCCTGATGATTTCCATGATATCCATCATGCTGCCCCGTGCCTCAGTATCCGCGGAACGGATTGAGGAGGTGCTGACCACCGAGCCGACCATACGGGATCCAAAGGAAAAGAAGGCGTTTGATTCCACGCAGAAAGGTGTTGTGGAATTCCGGGACGTGTCCTTCCATTATCCCAACGCCGACGAGGATGTACTCAGTCATATCTCCTTCACGGCTAAGCCCGGTCAGACGACTGCCTTTATCGGCAGCACCGGTGCGGGCAAATCCACTCTCATCAATCTGATACCCCGCTTCTATGACGTGACGGAGGGGCAAATCCTCCTGGACGGCGTGGATATCCGGGAAGTTTCCCAGCACGATCTGCGGGCGCGGATCGGTTATGTGCCTCAAAAAGGGATGCTCTTCTCCGGCACCATCGAAAGCAACCTGAAATACGGCAGGCCCGACGCCTCCGACGCCGACATGGAAAAGGCGGCGGCAATCGCACAGGCCAGTGATTTCATCGAGGCCAAGCCCGCCGGGTATCAGGAGGAAATCTCCCAGGGCGGCACCAATGTTTCCGGTGGGCAGAAGCAGCGCCTTTCCATTGCCCGGGCCATCGCTGTGGATCCGGAGGTCTATATTTTTGACGACAGCTTCTCCGCACTGGATTATAAAACCGACGTGACCCTGCGCAAAGCTCTGCAGAAGGTCACACAGGACCGCACGGTTCTCATCGTGGCCCAGAGCATCAGCACCATCCTGCACGC
>CAKTXU010000448.1 GCA_934630995.1 uncultured Eubacteriales bacterium | reverse complement strand
ACCATGAACAGCGCAAAAAAAATCACCACGCCGTATACGAATGCGCGGTTGCCCGCGGTGCGGTTCAGATGGCCGGTCCTCCGGCGGACCTTCTCCGCCTTGCCGAAGCGTTTCGTTTTCGTCATAACGTTACTCACCCACCTTCGCGATGACGGTCTGCACCAACCGGTTGGTGAGGATCATTAAAAGAAACAGCACGGTGGCAATGGCGCAGGCGTAGCCCATTTCAAACCGCTGACCGCCGTAATCCTCCAGATGGTTCATGATGGTATGAACCGCGTAATCGGTGGAGGGAAATCCGCACAGGGCCGTACAGATAGCCCCCACCCCAAAGGAGGAGCTGATGGACATCACCGCGCCGAACATCATCTGGGGCCGCATGATGGGCAGGGTGATGAACCACAGCTCCTGCCACATATTGGTGATCCCGTCCACCGACGCCGCCTCATAATACTGTCTGTCGATGCCCTTGAAGCCGGCGATAAAGGCCAGAAAGCTGGTTCCCAGACTGCTCCACAGGGCCACCAGGATGACGATCCCCATCATATACCGCGGATCCTTCAGCCAGAGGACCGGCTCGCTGATGACGCCCAGCTTGTAGAGAAGGCCGTTGAGATAGCCGTAGATATCCCCGTTGAAGAGGACCGTCCAAATCATATAGATGTTGCCGGAGATGGACGGGAGGTAAAACAGAAAGGTGAAAAACACCCGCAGCCCGTCCGGAAGCTCGTTGATAAGCCAGGCGAACAGCAAGCTGATGATGTAACCCACCGGGCCGATGACGACAGCCAGCAGCAGGGTGTTTTTGAAGGCCGTCAGAATCCGCCAGGAACAGACGGATATAGTTGTCGCCGCCCACCCACAGGGGCGATTCCAGCAGATTAAAGGAGGTGAAGCTGATACCCACCGAAACCAGCACCGGAACCACGGAAAATAAAAGAAAAATCAGCATAAAGGGGGCGATAAGAAAATAGCTTATCCTGTCGCGGGCGATACGCCGGCAGGCCGTCTCGACGGCTCTGCCGTATCTGCCTGACTGTTTCATTGATCGTTTCACCGCCGTTTCACACGTTTTCGGCCTCATCGCTGCACCATGAATTCTTTTCTCTTCCGGCTCAGCTCATCGTTGATGACGGGGATGTGCTCATCCAGCGCGTCGATGGGATTGTCGCCCTTGTTGTACACAGCGGTGAACGCGAAGCCCACCTCGCGATCGACGATGTAATTGCCCGGCACCATGGGTACGCCTCCGGTCAGCTCAAACTGGGCCTTCAGGTTTTGATAATCGCTGTATTTCCAGGGAAGGGCGCCCAGAGCTTCCTTGTTGGCGGTCGGCTGCCGGGCCGCCGCGCCCACCACGCTCTCCATTTCCACTCCGAAACGGGACTGGGCCTCGGCTCCGGTCCACCATTTCAGGAATTTCCAGGCGTCCTCCGGTCTGTCGGTGTTTTTCAGGATCATGGCGCCGGTAGAGGAAGACACCGCCGTGCCGTTGCGTTCTCCATTGCCGCCCACCGTGGCGGGGATGGGCACCATCTCCCACAGGCCCTGGATTTCCGGGGCAAAGACGGTCAGTTGGTTGTAGGCGGTGTAATCGGTGATGGCCAGGGGCATTTCCCCGGTGCGGAAGCGGTTGGCGAAGTCATAGGTCACCGGGAGCTTATCAAGGGTATACAAGTCGCAGATCTGCTTGAAGCAGCCCACCGCTTCATTGCTGCTGAAATTGACGGCGGTCAGCTCGTCGTTGTACAGGGGCACCCCCTGCTGATACATAAAGGTCAGCATGCCGGCATAGCCCGGCTGGATGCCGATGTCCATATTCTGCTTTTTGATCACCGGGATAACGGCGTACAGCTCATCCCAGGTTTCCGGGGGTTCAAGACCGAGGCTCTCGAAAATGTCCGTGCGGTAGAACAGCATGGGAAAGGTCTGGTTTTCCGGCAGGGCATAGAGCGCGCCGTTATAGAGAAAAGGGATCAGGGCGCTGCCGTAAAACTGCGCGGCGGCCTCCTGCCAGTCCGGGAAGGCCTTGAGATCCAACACGGCATGCCGCAGCGCATAGTTTACCGGCACATTTTCCGCGTTGGAAATGGCTACGTCGGGTCCCCGTCCGGTCAGGGTGGCCGGCAGGAGGGCGTCCGCCGTCACCAGCTTGACGTTGACCGGTATGCCCGTCTCCTTGACAAAGGTGGAATTCGCCATCAGACGCAGAATTTGCGCCTGATCCCGGCCGGTGGGCACCCATACCACCAGCGGATCCGCACCCTGACCGGCGGGGTTGTAGTCGATGAGGAAGGAATTGAGGAACAATTCGGCGTTGAAGGCCAGCTGCCGGAAGAACCCCGCCTCCGCCTCGCGCCGGGGAGCATCCGGCACGGTCA
>CAKTXU010000447.1 GCA_934630995.1 uncultured Eubacteriales bacterium | reverse complement strand
CATATATCTTTAACATCTTGGCGCATTCGTCCAGCGTCGCGCCGGTGGTGACGATGTCGTCGATAAGCAAAACAGTTTTTCCTTCAACCCGCGCCCCTTCAGCCAGATCGAAAGCGCCTAAAAGATTGCCGCTGCGCTCCAAGGCGGACAACGCTTTCTGCGGCGCGGTTTCCTGGATCTTCCGCAGGGTGCGAACCGACGGTATTCCCAACGCACGGGACAGCTCCTCCGCCAGCAGCTCACTCTGATTATAGCCCCGCGCCTTTCTGTCCGCAGCCCACATAGGGACCGCCGTCAGCATATCAAAGGCTACCCGGGGATACTCCCGCTTTACGACAGCCGCCATCTCCTCTGCCAGTGACAGAGCGGCCTCCGGATGTCCGGACTTGAGGCGGCCAATTCCCTCCTTTGCCCTATCCTCATAATAAAAAGGAGCGGCCACCCGCTCAAAATGCCTGCGGTGCCCTTCACAAGAACAGCTATCCTCGCCCCGGCCGCACAGGCGGCAAATCGGCGGATTAATGCGGGCTAACCGCGGCAGGCATTCGACGCACGCCGGACGGCAGGGCGGCGTCACCCGTCCGCAGTAGGCGCATCTTTCAGGGAAAAAGACAGCCAGCGCCCGACGTCTCCATTCCCGGCCGGTCACAGAAGGAGCTCCTCAGCCTGTGTCAGAAAATGCCGCAGGCCGCTGTACCGCAGGGTTTTCCTATCGTTTTCCACCATCTCCGCGAGGGTGGCGCGGCTCCCCACCAGCACCAGAAGGGATTTGGCGCGGGTTACCGCCGTGTACAGCAAGTTCCGGTAGCAGAGCTGTCGCTGCACACCATAAAGCGGCATGACCACGGCGTCGAACTCGCTTCCCTGACTCTTGTGGACAGTCACGGCATAGGCCAGCTCCAGATCCTGGGCGTCCTGGCGGGTATACAGTGCCACCCGGTCGTCGTAACGGACGCTGAGCACCCCCTCGCGGGGATCCAGATCCTCCAGCACGCCGATATCCCCGTTAAAAACGCCGCTGCCTACGTCACCGTCGTCCCGTGTCCATCCTATGTCGTAGTTGTTGCGGGTATGCATTACTTTGTCTCCCATGCGCAGCACGGTTCCCTCAATAGTGATATCCCGTTTCTTTTCCCCGGGCGGATTGAGCAGCTCCTGTAGCCGCCGGTTCAGCTCCCGGGTCCCCAGCTCTCCCTTTCGACCGGGACAGAGCACCTGGAGTCCCTTAAAAACCGTATGGCCATAGGTGTCCGGCAGGCGGTGGTGGCACAAATCCATCACCGTCTGGGCCACCCCCTGTGCGTTGTTCTGTGTGAGAAAGAAAAAATCTCCGGATTTATAGGATATATCCGGCAGCAGCCCGGCTACGATGCGATGGGCGCTGGCCACGATATGGCTTTCCATCGCCTGGCGGAATACCTCGGTGAGCTGCACCACCGGCAGCACGCCGCTGTCGATGAGATCCTGCAGCACACTGCCCGGCCCCACCGCCGGAAGCTGATCGGTGTCCCCTACCATGATGAGCCGGCAGCCGGGCTTGAGGGCGCGCAGGAGATTTTCAAACAGCAGCACGTCCACCATGGACAGCTCGTCCACAACCAAGGCGTCCGCGTCCAAAGGATTCTTCTCATTTCGGGCAAAAACCGGCGTCTCCTCGTCGTCCCATTGGACCTCCAGCAGCCGGTGTATGGTTTTAGCCTCACAGCCGGTGAGTTCCGCAATCCGCTTGGCGGCACGCCCGGTGGGCGCCGCGATAGCCACCGCCTCCCCCATCCCCTCCAGAAGGGTGATGATGGCCTTGAGCGTGGTGGTTTTGCCCGTCCCCGGACCGCCGGTCAGGATGAGGACGCCCTTCTCCACCGCCTCGAGTATGGCTGCCCGCTGCTGCCGCTCGTAGCGGATGCCGACCGCTTTCTCAATGGCGTCTATCCCCGCTTCTACATGGCGGGCAGGCGGCGCAGGGAATCCGGACATCAGCCGGATACGGGCCGCCGTAAATTTCTCCGCCTGATAGAGGTGGTTGAGAAAAAGGAAACGACGGCCATCTATTGTTTCCTCCTTGATGACAAAAGCGTACAGCATATCCTGCAAAACCTCGCGGATCCGCTCCTCCGGTACGCCCAGCATCGCGGCGGCGGTGGGGGCCAGCTTGTCCTCCGGCAGGCATGTATGACCATTACCAAGGTTGTGCCGCAGGACGTAAAGAACCCCCGCCTCTATCCGGTGGGGATCGTCGGCCGCCCGGTCCATGCCCATACAAATCTGATCCGCCCGTTCGAAACCGATATACAGCCCGGACGAGCAGAGAAGATAGGGGTTGTCCCGCACCTTCTCAATCGTAGCAGAGCCCCATCGCTTCCAGCAGCGAAGGGCCTCGTTGGGTG
>CAKTXU010000446.1 GCA_934630995.1 uncultured Eubacteriales bacterium | reverse complement strand
TGCTGGCCGCCCGGAAGACGGGTTTGCCCGTCTTCGTCACCCTGACGGTCAATGACCGGGGCCGGACCATGTCCGGCTCTCCCTTGCTCCCCTGTGTCATCACCCTGCAGGCGCTGGGGGCCGCCGCCGTGGGCTTCAACTGCTCCACAGGGCTGACCGGCATGGAGGATTGGATCGCCGAGGTTCTTCCCCACGCCGCGGTTCCCCTCATCGCCAAGCCCAACGCTATGGCCAAGGATGCCGTTGGCTTTGATCAGAATCTGGAGCCGGAGGAATTTGCGCAGGGGATGGAAGCCCTGCTGGGGGCCGGCGCCACCATTGTGGGCGGCTGCTGCGGCACCACGCCGGCGCATCTGGCCGCCCTTCGGCGGGCGGTGGATAAGCAGCCCACCATCGCGCCTCAGGAAATCGACGTGGACGCCGCCAGCGGAGAGCGGGCCGCCTTCTTCCTGTCCGACGATTTGGAGCCCAGCCCGCCCATTCCCTGCGACAGCCGTCTGCCCGACGCCCTCATAGACGCGGAGGAGGAATACAACGTCGCCCGGGTACGCGTCGATTCCGAGGACGATATTTTGGAACTGCTGACCTCCGCAGCCGTCTGCCAGCTCCCCACCGCCGTCTATACCGACGATGCGCTGCTGCTGGATAAGGTGCTGCTGCGGTATCCCGGCCGCCTTCTGGTGGATTCGGTCTGTGAAATAGAAAAGCCCCTGCTGGAGGACATCGCGGCCCAATATGGCGCCATCGTGTACTAAACAAAAACGCCCTTCCGGGTCGTCGGAGGGGCGTTTCTGTTTGCCAATATTGTCCCGTTTTTCGACGTTAATGTATCGATACGAGAACCCATCGGTCTGATTAGAGAGCTTGAATACTTTTTTCTACCGCTCGTTTGTCCTTCCCAGAATGTAATCCACGGATGTCTGATAGAGTTCCGCCAAGGTGACGAGATGATGGACGGGAATTTCCTGGATCCCCTTTTCATATTTGTAATATTGCTGCTGCGTCGTTTTCAGAAGTTCACCGACTGCTTTCTGGGACATATCCATATCCTCCCGCAAATCCCGGAGCCGCGGATAATAAAACATGAAAAACACCTCCGCATCCATCATAGATTAAACCTGATAAGATGTGTTGACTTTACACCTTATCAGGTTTAATATGATCGTGAGGGGGATTTTTATGCCGCTGATAAACGACTCCCGTATATTCTGCCACAACGTCGCCCTGCTGCGCACCCGAAGAGGGCTCAGTCTGCGGGAAATGGCCCGCATTCTGCATATCGGCGTGCCGACGCTGATGAAAATCGAGGCCGGGGAAATCCCCCCGTCCCTGGATTGTGAGGTGCTGCTCCGCCTGGCCTCCTATTTTGGCCTCAAGCCCGGCGAACTGTTCCGTCCACTGGAAGAGGACGAACCGCAGGAGCGGTAGTCTACCTCCTGAACGTAAAAAGGATCCGGGCGTTTCCGCCCGGATCCTTTTTTATGCATTAGTGCTTTGCCTCAGCTGCAATTACTTCGCGACGGCGTCCTTGAAGCCTTTGCCGGCCTTGAAGACGGGCTGCTTGGAAGCGGGGATGGTGATGGCTTCCTTCGTGCGGGGATTACGACCGGTGCGCGCCTCACGGGCACGAACCTCGAAGGTTCCGAAACCGACCAGCTGCACCTTGTCGCCGGACGCGACGGCCTCCTCGACGGCCTCCAGGAACGCGGCAACAGCCTTTTCGGCATCTTTCTTAGACAGGGCGGCCTTCTCAGCGACAGCAGCAATCAGTTCAACTTTGTTCATACAGGTAACCTCCTAGTTTTTATACACCAGCGGACCGAGCGGCCGCGTGGATTCACGGTTTACGGGACGCGCCCGTCAGGGCGCCGTCCTTTCTTTTTTGGCTTCCCGCCAAAGCTCGTCCAGCATCTCGATATCCGCCGACGCCATATCGATTTTCCGTTCCTCCGCCAACCGTTCCACCACAGCGAAGCGGCGGATGAACTTTTCACTGGCGGCGGTCAGCGCCTGCTCCGCATCGGTCCCGACAAACCGGGAGACATTGACGGCGGAAAAAAGCAGATCCCCCAGTTCCTCCTCCACGGCGCCGGAATCACCGGCGGCAATTGCTTCCTTGAGCTCCGCGGTTTCGCTGTCCAGAGCTTCCAGCGCGCCGGAAACATCGGGCCAGTCAAAGCCCACCCGGCGGGCGCGGTTTTGGATTTTGGCGGCCCGCATTAAAGCGGGCAGGGTACGGGGAACGCTGCGCAGCAGATCGGCCTGGGTTTTGCCGCCCTTGGTCTGCCGCTTGATGGCATCCCAGTTCTGCAGCACCTGACCGGTGCTGTCGGCTGTCGTCCGGCCGAACACATGGGGATGACGGACAATGAGCTTGCGGCAAATGCCGT
>CAKTXU010000445.1 GCA_934630995.1 uncultured Eubacteriales bacterium | reverse complement strand
ACATCTGCAAAATCGATGTGGAGGGCAATTATCTCCAGTCCTATGCCCGCTACAGCGGCAATACGGCCATCCTGGTAATCCCCAACAACCAGGGCGAGGACATGACCTTCACCGTCCGCTCAAAGCTTGCGGATATGGGGATGGACGGGGGAACGGAGTATGTCGTCACCGATCTGGATGACGGCAAGGAGCTGGCCGCCGGCGGCCTGGCGGCGGCGGAAGAGCTGAGCGTCTTCATTCGTCAGGATACGGTCAAAGCCATCCGGATCGAGAAAAAGGGCGGGGATCCCGTCTCTTCAGGCAGCAGCGGCGTCACCGGCGGCGAAGCGGGCTTTCCGACACTGGCGCTGGTGATTTGCCTCTGCGTGGTGGTGTGCGCCGCGGCGGGAACAGCCGTGGCTGTGGCGGCGGTGCGCCGTCGCCGCCGGTAAGGGTTAAGGGAAGACGGAACAAGAACACAGAAAATCCCGCCGAATGGGAATTTCCTGCGAAAGGATGGTCATGTTCATGGCGCTGGCAAAACAGCAAAAGAGGCTCATCTGTATTGTCGCCATTGTGGCGGCGCTGGCACTCGCGGGAGGCGCGATTGCCGTGGCGATGCTGCTGTCGGGAGGGGGAGAGGCTCCCTCCTCGTCGGCACCCGCCCAGAGCGGGTCCTCCACCGCACCGGAGGACGGGGGCATAACGTCCGCGGGACTGCTGAAGGACGTGAAGGCGTCGGAATCCCCCATACTACCCAGTCCGGCCGAAATCACCCTGAAGAAGGATACACCGTTACCTCTGGGAGATACCGCGGAGATTATCTCCGACCTGGACGACGGCAGGGCCGCCGCCTCCGCCAAGGAGGTCCTCGAGGCGGCGGGCCTGACCGTCACGGTGGTACAGCCGGGGGGACAAAGCGGCGCGGGGGCGCAGCTTTGGCTTTCTGCCTCCAAGGACAGCGAGGCGGCCGGACTGGCGAAGGGCTTCGGTGCGGATACGGCCCTTCCCGTTGAGGAGGACGGCTATGTGCTGACGGCCGGAAGGAAGGACGGCAAAACGGTTGCTGCCATTGTCGGGACGGACCCGGCCGGGGTATACTACGGCGTCCAGAGCCTCGCGATGATGATCGGCAGCGACGGCGGCAAACCCTGCGTGTATGAGACGGTGATCCGGGATTATCCGGAGCTGTCCGTCCGCGGCATGGTGGGGGGCTATATCAACACCGGCTGGCCGGAGGAAAAAATCCGTGACTGGCTGGCCTACATGTCCCACAATAAGATGAACACCTATTTCAGCGCCGATTCCGATGCCTATCACATTCAGAATTGGCGGGAGCCCTATCCCGAGGAGGCGCTGGCCGAGGTGGTGCGGATGCACCGGCTCTGCGAGGAATACTACGTTGATTACGTCTACACCATTTATCCCGCCTACGCTTCCGGCAGGCCCAACAGCTCCTATATCGTCTATTCCAGCGAGGAGGATTATCAGAAGCTGCTGGCCAAATGCCGCCAGGTGCTGGATGCCGGACTGAAGGAAATCATGGTGCTGTTCGACGACATCGACCGCGGGCTGACCGATGATGCCGACAAGGCGAAGTTCGGCAGCGGGGAATCAGGCTTTGCCAAAGCGCAGGCGTATGTCATGAACCGCCTGTACGACGATCTGTTCAAGGACCATCCGGACCGCCGCCTTTTCGCCTGCTATACCGATTACAACGGCCTGCGGCTCAACCCCTATCTCCGGGCGATGCGGGAGACTCTCCATGAGAACATCACCCCCATCTGGACCGGCGAGATGTTCATTTCCACCGATTTCACCCGGGAGAACATCAAAACGGTGAGGGAGAACTTCGGCCGGGATTTCATGCTGTGGATCAACATGCCTGTCAACGACGTGATGCCCAATACCGTCAATCTGGGCGCCCTCTGCGGCGCAGAGAGCGGCCTGTCGGAGCTGGGCCTTTGCGGGGCCTTCTCGCTGCCGATGGTATTCAGTCAGCAGGAATCCTCCAAGCTGTCTGTAGCGACCATCGCGGACTTTGCCTGGAATTCACAGAAGTACGACCCCGATCTGTCCCTAAAAAAAATCTGTCTGCAGATGTCGGAGAAATACGCAGGTGAGCTGTACATCGCCGCCAAGACCAGCTGCGACAACATGTATATCCAGAGCAACGAGAACGACGTGCTGGAGGGTCTGGTCAAAACCTTCTGGGAGAAATTCGCCGCCGGTGAAAATCCCGATATGGCGGCCATCCGCACCCAATTCGACGACATCTACCGCGCCGCCGATACCCTGCTCAATGAATACGACAACTTTGATTTTGTAGAGTCCATCCGCAACACCCTGCTGAAAATGCGGGTAATGGCCGAGGCCGGGCAGCTTTCCACCGACATGTTCGCCGCGGAGTTCGCCGGCA
>CAKTXU010000444.1 GCA_934630995.1 uncultured Eubacteriales bacterium | reverse complement strand
GGCTTCCACGTTCCCCACCGTGGCGTTCATGGCGTCGAGATCGTCGCCGTTGAGCATATTTACGGTGGCGCTGATCATCTCCAGGTGGCAGAGCTCCTCCGCCGCCACGTCGAGGAACAAATCCTTAATTTCCGGATCCTTGATCCGCATACTTTGGGACAGGTACTGTAAAGCTGACTTGAGCTCACCCTGGGGTCCTCCCAGCTGCTCCTGCAGGAGGGCTGCGTAGTTGGGGTTGGGCTTATCCACCCGGACAGGATTGAGAAATTGCTTTTCGTGCTTGAACATGGCGAAATCCCCCTTCATTTTTTTCTAGTATGAAGCGGGAAAGCGCCGATTATGCATTGCCTGCGGCCATTTCAGGAAAAAAAGCGGCGGCTGAACAGGCCCTTGAGGATCGCGACGGCCCCTTCGAGAATCAAGGCGATGCCGGTGAGGATACCGGCCGCTACGGCGGCCGCCACCGGCTTGAAGAAGGACGCCAAAGACGATGAGCAGGACGCCCAGGGCGGTGAACCAGCCCCAGCCGGGGATTCCCAGCCGCTTCATATCCAAGGAGCTGATGAGCTTGGCGATGCCGGTGAAGAGCACCCACATACCGAACACGAAGGGAATGAGGGCAGCCGGTATCCAGTGATTGCACAGGAGGATGAGGGACAGGATGACCGATAGGATCCCGTCGGCAAGAATCCAGCCGGAACCGGTGAAAAGCTTGTAGGTCTCGGCAAAAATTACGATGTCGATGATGCCGGATATCAGCATGGAGATGCCGATGAGCAGGGCCAGGGAGGTTAGGGCAACGGACGGATTGAGAATGGCCGTCACGCCGGCAGCCATGAGCAGAACGCCGGATATTACCCACAGAACCCGCCATAATGTGGAACGCATAGGAACCATCCTTTCTGTTTTCTTGCCATTATCATATACCCGGGGGCCGGTGTTTGTCATTAGACAGCTTGACGTTATTGTCGAAAAAAAGCCTGTATTCACGGATCCGGACCCGCGAATACAGGCTTTTAACTTCGTCACATCTTCTCCACAGGCTCGATACCCAGCACCTCCAGGTGCAACAGCAGGAAGACGCGGGTCAGGCGGCAGAGGGCCAGCCAGGATTCCCGTCTGTCCGGGTCCGGTTCGGAGACAATGCGGCTGTCGTGGTAGAAACGGGAGAAGAGAGACGCCAGCCGGTAGGCGCTTTCACAGATATAGTTGGGGGCCTTTTCCTCTACGGCGCGACGGAAAGCCTCCCCGGTGAGGAGGACAGCCAGCAGCAGCTCCCGTTCGACATCGGCATATACTCCGTTCAGGCGGCAGCCTGTCATGTCGCTTCCGGCTTTGTTGAATAGGGACTGGATCCGGGTCAGGGTATAGAGCAGGTAGGTGCCGGTTTTTCCCTCGAAGGAGAGGAACTTGTCCATGTCGAAGATATAGTCCTTGGTTCTGTGATTGCTGAGGTCGCCGAACTTGATCGCCGCGACGCCGATGCGGCGGGCGGTTTCCCGCCGTTCCTCCTCGCTTTCAAAGGCCGCGCCGTTCTCCATCTTCACAAGGGCCGCCTCAGTGGCGGCGGAGAGAAAGTCCGACAGCCGCATCACCCCGCCGTCCCGGGTTTTATAGGGGCGGCCGTCGCTGCCGTTCATGGTGCCGAAGCCCAGATGGGAAAGCTCCGTCTCGGGGGGAACCAGCCCGGCCTTATGCGCACAGCGGAAAACCTGGGTGAAATGCAGCCCCTGCCGCTTGTCCACCACATACCAGATCCGCCGGGGCGCATAATCCTGCTGCCGCTGGAGGATGGTGGCCAGGTCGGTGGTGGCGTAGATGCTGGAGTTGTCCGACTTTTTGATGATGACCGGGGGAATATCGGTTTTGTCCCCCTCCTCGGCCACGTCCACCACCTGGGCCCCCTCGCTTTCACGCAGCAGCCCTTTCCCGGTCAGAATATCCAGCAGGGCGGGGACATATTTCTCCGCGTCGCTTTCCCCATACCACAGATCGAAATCCACGCCCAGGCGGCGGTAATTCTCTTTCAGATCCGCCACTGAAACCCGTATGATTTCCCGCCACACCGCCAGATAGCCCGCATGGCCCGCCTGCAGCGCCGCGGTAATCCGCCGGGCCTTGTCGCGAAAGGCGTCGTCCCCCTTGCTTTTTTGACTGGCCAGGGGATAGAGCTCATTCAGGCTGTCGGGATCGAGGGGCGGAACCGGCGTTTCCTTTTCAGCGGCTTCCGGGGAGAAGCAGGGCCAGCCGGGATGGCGTTCCTCCAGCTCCGCGATGACCAGACCTATCTGCAGGCCCCAGTCCCCCAGATGCACATCCCCGATCACCCTGCGGCCGGTGGCCCGGGCGATCCGTTTGAGGGATTCCCCGATGATGGCGGCGCGCAGATGGCCGATATGCAGGGG
>CAKTXU010000443.1 GCA_934630995.1 uncultured Eubacteriales bacterium | reverse complement strand
CCCGAAGAAGCCGAACTCGGCTCTGCGGAAGGTCGCCCGTGTGCGTCTGTCCAACGGGATCGAGGTCACGTCCTACATCCCCGGCGAAGGCCACAACCTGCAGGAGCACAGCGTGGTTCTCATCCGCGGCGGCCGTGTCAAGGACCTGCCCGGCGTGCGTTACCACATCGTGCGCGGCACCCTGGATGCCCAGGGCGTTGCCAAGAGAATGCAGGCCCGCTCCAAGTACGGCGCCAAGCGTCCCAAGGCCGGCGCCAAGAAGTGATCCGGCGATTCCCCGCATGATTCCGCCCCGGCGGGATCCGACATGTTCATGAGCGGTTTCGGTGTGCGGCGGCTGTATCCGGCTGCCGGCGCTTGACGATAGACCCCGGACGGCCCCCGTCCGGGAGCGTGGTCAGGCCCGCATCGGCCGACGGAAGTATGTCACTTTCGAGTACCTATGAATTCATTCATGTGAAGGAGGGAAGTAAAGTGCCGAGAAGAGGTTCTATCGCAAAACGCGATGTTTTGCCTGACCCGCTTTACAATTCCAAACTGGTTACCAGGCTTATCAACAATGTGATGATCGACGGGAAACGCGGTGTTTCCCAGAAAATTGTCTATGGCGCGTTCGATATCATCCGGGAAAAGACCGGTAAGGAGCCCCTGGAGGTTTTCGAGCAGTCCATGGAGAATATCATGCCCCAGCTGGAGGTCAAGGCCCGCCGTGTCGGCGGCGCGACTTACCAGGTCCCCATCGAGGTGCGTCCCGAGCGGCGCCAGACCCTGGGCTTGCGCTGGTTGACCACCTATGCGCGCTCCCGTTCCGAGCGGACCATGAGAGAACGCCTTGCAGGCGAAATCCTGGATGCCATCAATGGCAACGGCGGCGCCGCGAAAAAGCGTGAGGACACGCACAAAATGGCGGAAGCCAACAGAGCGTTTGCCCATTACAGATGGTAAGCCCATAGTTGCCCTCTCGGGCATCAGGCCCCACCATTCCACTTGGAGCGGCGCGGTTAAACGGATTGGATATCGCGGCGGGGAGCCGGCGCGCACGCTCCGTTTAAGAGGAAAGTAAGGAGGACATTTATGGCAAGGCAAGTATCCCTGCAGGAAACGCGGAACATCGGCATCATGGCCCACATCGACGCGGGCAAGACGACGACGACCGAGCGTATCCTGTTTTATACCGGCATCAATCACAAGCTGGGCGAGACCCACGACGGCGCCGCGACGATGGACTGGATGGCGCAGGAACAGGAGCGCGGCATCACCATCACCTCCGCCGCCACCACCTGCTTCTGGAAGGGCCACCGGATCAACATCATCGACACCCCCGGCCACGTGGACTTCACCGTCGAGGTGCAGCGCTCCCTGCGGGTGCTGGACGGTTCGGTCACGGTGTTCTGCGCCAAGGGCGGCGTGGAGCCCCAGTCCGAAACGGTGTGGCGCCAGGCGGACGAATACAAGGTGCCCCGCATGGCCTATGTCAACAAGATGGACATCATGGGCGCGGACTTCTACCGCGTCGTCGACATGATGCGGGAGCGGCTGAAATGCAACGCCGTCCCGATCCAGCTCCCCATCGGCGCCGAGGATACCTTCAAGGGCATCATCGACCTGGTGGAGATGAAGGCCTATGTGTACTACGACGATGTGGGCAAGGATATCCGCTGTGAGGACATCCCCGCCGACATGGCCGACCAGGCCCGGAAATATCACGAGGAGATGGTGGAAGCCGTCGCCGAGCAGGACGACGCCCTGCTGGAGAAATACTTCGCCGGCGAAGAGCTGACCATCGACGAAATCAAATCCTGCATCCGCAAGGCCACCCTGGCCAACCAGATGGTGCCGGTCGCCTGCGGCACGTCCTACCGCAACAAGGGCGTGCAGAAGCTGCTGGACGCCATTGTGGACTATATGCCCGCTCCCACCGACGTCCCCTCCATCAAGGGCGTCAACCCCGAGACGGAGGAGGAAATCGAGCGCCATTCGTCCGACACCGAGCCCTTCGCGGCCCTGGCGTTCAAAATCGCCACCGACCCCTTTGTGGGCAAGCTGTGCTTTTTCCGCGTCTATTCCGGCACGGTCAACGCCGGCACCTCGGTGTACAACGCCAATAAGGACAACACGGAGCGGATGGGCCGCATCCTGCAGATGCACGCCAATCACCGCCAGGATATCGAGACCGTGTACGCGGGCGATATCGCCGCCGCCGTGGGCCTGAAGAACACCACCACCGGCGACACCCTGTGCGATGAGAAGCATCCGGTCATCCTGGAATCCATGGATTTCCCGGATCCGGTTATCCGCGTTGCCATCGAGCCAAAAACCAAGGCCGGCCAGGAGAAGATGGGCATCGCCCTCTCGAAGCTCGCGGAGGAGGACCCCACCTTCAAGACCTACACCGATGAGGAAACCGG
>CAKTXU010000442.1 GCA_934630995.1 uncultured Eubacteriales bacterium | reverse complement strand
GTCAAATAGGGAGTAGACATGATAAAATAAGGAATATTAAGAAGGAGGCGCAGGGCATGAAGTGGATGGACTTACATATGCACACGGAGGCCTCAGAGGATTCCGACGCGTCAATAGGTGCCATGTGCGCCGCGGCCGTGAAACAGGGATTGTCGGCGATAGCCGTTACCGATCATGTGGAGATGACATTGTTCCGGGAAAACGGTTATGATAAGACGGCGGAGGCTTCCTGGTCGGCGGCCGAACAGGCTGCGGTGGACTGGCGGGGAAAGCTGAAGGTGATCCGCGGCATTGAGCTGGGGCAGCCGTTATACGATCTCCCCACAGCGGAGGCGGTCCTGGCCGCGCATCCCTATGACTTTATTCTGGGCGCTCAGCATAAGCTGGGATCCCATGAGGACGATATCGATTACTATTTTTACGATTATGATAAGCACGACGTCAGGGAAGCCATGGATTTGTATTTCGACGCGGTGCACAAGCTGGTAGCTTGGGGAAAATTCCATTCCCTGGCCCATTTAACCTATCCCTTCCGGTATATTCCCATTGGAAAAAGTCCGAAAGGCTATGGACTGTGGCAGGATAAAATCGATTGCATTCTCCGATTGCTGGCGGAGAAGGGGTTGGCGCTGGAGATAAATACCTCAGGTCTGCGCAATCCCAACCTGCGCTGTACTCATCCCGATTTGCCCATCGTCCGGCGGTTCCGGGAACTGGGAGGGGAACGCATTACCGTCGGCGCCGACGCCCACCGGCCGGAGGATGTGGGCGCCCATATCCGGGAAGGGCTGAAAATTGCCATGGAGGCCGGTTTTCAGTATACGGCGGCCTATTTGGGCGGTGAGCCGGATATGGTCAAAATCGAGTTGTAACCGAACTCTATCTATTGTATAATAGCTCAAAGGCGTCCTGCTCTGATGAAGGAATGATCGACGGAGCCGGCCGCCCGGAGAACCGAATTTAAGGAGGAAGATTCATGGATAAGCTGCTCAAACTCTTGGATACCAATGCCCGTCTGACCAACGCGCAGCTGGCGGTCATGCTTGGGGAAACGGAGGCCGCTGTGGCCGCACAGATAGCCTCTCTGGAGCGGGACGGCGTTATCCGTGCCTATAAGGCGCTCATTGACTGGGACAAAACGGATCGGGAGTATGTCACCGCCATCATCGAGCTGCGGGTAACGCCAAAGCGGGATTTGGGTTTTGAGGGGATTGCCGAAACCATTATGCGTTTTGAGGAAGTGGAAAGCGTCTATCTGATGTCGGGCGGATACGATCTGTCCGTGGTAGTCAACGGCCGTACCTTCCAGGAGGTGGCCATGTTCGTGGCCAAGCGTTTATCCACGCTGGATTCCGTCATTTCCACCGCCACCCATTTTGTCCTGCGGCGGTATAAGGAAAAGGGTGTGATGTTCCTCGGCGGGGAAAAGGATGAAAGGGGCGTCATGTGAGTCCCATGAATTATGATAAGCTGCTTAACCAGACGCTGCGGGAGCTGAAGCCCTCCGGCATCCGGAAATTTTTCGACATCGCCAGCGAGATGGCGGACGTTATCTCCCTGTCGGTGGGAGAGCCGGATTTTACCACCCCCTGGCATATCCGCCAGGAGGGCATCAACACCCTGGAAACCCGAAAAACGGTTTACGGACCTAATGCCGGTCTTCTCCGGCTGCGTCAGGCCATTGGAAATTATGTGGAGCGCCATCTGCAGGTGACCTATCAGCCCAAGGATGAAATTTTGGTGACGGTCGGGGGGAGCGAGGCCATCGATCTAACCTTACGCGCTTTGGTAAATCCCGGCGAAGAGGTTCTCATTCCACAGCCCAGCTTTGTCTGCTATGAGCCGCTGGCGCGTATGGCCGGCGGAGTGCCAGTTCCCCTGGTTACCCGGGCGGAGGACGCCTTCCGGCTGACGCCGGAGGCACTGCGGGCCGCCATAACCCCCCGGACCAAGCTGCTGGTGCTGCCCTTTCCCAACAATCCCACCGGCGGCGTCATGCGCCGCAGCCATCTGGAGGCCATAGCCTCCGTGTTGCGGGATACCGATATCATGGTGCTGTCGGATGAAATTTACGCGGAGCTGACCTATGGAGAAGAGAAGCATGTGAGCATTGCCTCCCTGCCGGGGATGCAGGAGCGCACCATTCTGGTAAACGGGTTTTCCAAGGCGTTCGCCATGACCGGCTGGCGGATGGGCTATGCCTGCGGTCCGAAGCCGGTGATGAAACATATCGTCAAGCTCCATCAGTTTTCTATTATGTGCGCCCCAATGACCGCCCAGTACGCAGCGATTGAGGCCATGGAAAACGGGGAGGAGGACGTAATCCGCATGCGGGGCGAATATGATCTGCGCCGCCGCTATCTGCTGGACAGGCTCAACGGGATGGGCTTGGATTGCTTCGAACCGGAG
>CAKTXU010000441.1 GCA_934630995.1 uncultured Eubacteriales bacterium | reverse complement strand
GGCGTCGGGATGGCGGTCGTCGAGCTTGGCGATGAGATTGGCTGCCACCGCCTTCACCAGCTTGTCGTCTGGCAGAGCCGCCAGCGTCTCCTCTGTGAGATAGGCATATTCCTCAGTGGCGCCGCCCGTTTCATCCTTCCGTTTCCGGGAGCTCCCCCAGATATACAACCCCACCAGCAGGACCATAAAAACCAGAATCAGCAGATAGTATCCCCCGCCGCCCACGGAGAAAAAACCAGCCAGCAACAGCGTTTTCATACAGTTCCTCCCTTCTCCTCTTCCACAGCCTCCGCCCGCATCAGGGCGCGGTATACGTCCCCTTTTTTCATGCCGGTTTCCGACGCCGCCCGGCGGGCCGCCTCGGAGGGAGAGAGCCCCTCCCGCACATAGGCAGCCGCCACCGCCGCGGCCTCCTCCGGCCCGGCGGCAACAATCTCCCGGGGCGGGGCGCCGCCGATAATCAGGACAAACTCTCCCCTGGGCGGCTCCTCCCGGTATTTTTGTGCCGCGTCGGCCAGAGTGGTGCGCACCGCTTCCTCATGGAGCTTTGTCAATTCCCGGACCAGGGCAACCGGTCTGTCTCCCCAGGCGGCCAGCATATCCTCCAGGGTAGAGGAGAGCTTGTGGGGCGCCTCATAAAAAATCATGGTCCGGGGTTCCTCCCGCAGCGAATCCAGGTGCTCCCGGCGGCTGCGCTTGTTCATGCTGAGAA
The DNA here is from genome assembly GCA_934630995.1 of uncultured Eubacteriales bacterium. GTDB lineage: Bacteria > Bacillota > Clostridia > Oscillospirales > Acutalibacteraceae > CAKTXU01. The sequence continues at coordinate 1,699 of CAKTXU010000441.1, read as the reverse complement.
AGCCCTCAAAGGTGAAGCGGCCCGACGGCATTCCCGACAGCGCCAATGCGGTCACAACTGCACTGGGGCCGGGCGCCACCGTCACCGGTATACCCCGTTCATGGCAAAGGGCGACCAAATCCTCTCCCGGGTCTGAAATGGCGGGCATCCCGGCGTCGGTGACCAGGGCGGCGGATTCTCCCGCCTCCAGCCGGGCGCAGATGGCCTCTCCCCTCTGCCGCTTATTATGCTCGAAATAGCTGACCAGCGGTTTTTTTATTCCAAAATGATTCAGCAGCCGCAGGGTCACCCGGGTATCCTCCGCGGCGATAAAATCACAGCCCCGCAGAGCTTCCACCGCCCGGGGCGACATATCGGACAGATTGCCGATGGGCGTTCCCACCAGCGTCAGCTTCCCGCTCATTCCGCCGCCTCACAGCCAGGCCCGGGGCCGGGCCAGCTTGCTCTGTATCCAATACCGGTAATCGCGGGTCAGGACAAACAGGGTTTCGAGGCAGGCCTTCCTCTCCCCGATAGGCAGGGGCCTTCCGCTATCCTCCAAAAGCAGCCTGAGGGCGGGAACCGCCTCCCGGTTTTCCATAGCGCGGGCGGCATTGATATAGAAATACGCAAAGCCCCGTTCCTCGGTGAGGGCTTCGGCCACCAGGCGGTTGGCCACGGCCCGCTCCTTGCCCTTTAAGCGGGTGGCCAGATGAAAGGGTACATCGCATCGGGCGCGGGCGTGAACCGCCGCGGGCTGTGGAGAAAAAAACCAGTAATAAAAAGTATCAAACGCCCCGCTGCGCTTGTCCAGCCGGGCCAGATACCGGCCCGCATTTTTCAATTCCGCCATGGCGTCCTCCTGTCTGTCGCACTGTTCTATCGGCAGTTTTACAATATTTTATATAATTCTCCCATTTTAATACATTCCGTAAATATGCCTCTATCATTCGGACAAGAGAGGCGGCAGGATTCGGAGACCGGGTTTTCCTCCCTTGCGCGCCTCGCAGAGAAACAGCCGGGGAGTCGCTCCCGCCCTGGCCTGGACCAGGCGGAGAACCTTTGGCTCCAGCCCCGCTCTGCGCAGGGCGAAGAAAACGTCGCACAACCGTTCCGGCCGGTGGCAAAGACAAAACTTCCCGCCGTTTTTGAGCAACCCGGCTGCTGACCGGCACAAGCGCTCCAGCATTTCCCCGTCCGGCTCATGGCGGGCGCGCCGCACGACGGCATCCCGGCTCACCTCGCCGCTTTCCGGGGGAAAATAGGGAGGATTACAGGATACCCGGTCAAATACGCCCCGGGGCAGGGAATCGGGCAGGGCATCCCAGTCGGCGGTCAAAAACCGGATCCGATCCGTCAATCCGTTGCGCAGGCAGGAACGCTCGGCGAGCATCACCGCCCTGGGCTCCACATCCACCGCGTCCACATGGGAGGGGACGCCGTCCCGGAGCCAGAGAAATGGAAGAATCCCGCAGCCGGTGCCCAAATCGCAGACCCGTTCCCGCCCGCAAGGACGGGCAAACGCAGCCAGCAGCAGGGCGTCGGCGCCGAAGCCGTGTTCCCTGGTGACCAAAACGCCGATTCCGCCGCCCAGCTCCTCCCAGCGTTCTCCGGTTGCCGCCGTCATCTCCCGCACTCCCCTTGTCGTTGCGACCTCTTCCGGCGAAAGCCGTCGCCGGAGGTCGTATAAACACGAATTGCCGGACAGTCCCATCGGGGC
>CAKTXU010000440.1 GCA_934630995.1 uncultured Eubacteriales bacterium | reverse complement strand
GTCATGATGAGGTAGCTGGGGATGGCGGTGACCGCCGCGGAAAACATCAGAGACAGCTCCACCAGCTTAAAGAGAAAGCTCCGCCCGTAAAAGTCGTGCTTGGACAAAGCGTAGGCCGCCAGGGAAGCGATGAGCACATGCCCCGCCGTGCCCAGCACCGACACCAGGACGGTATTGAACACGTACCGCAGAAAGGGGACCCAGGACTGGGCCATCAGCGTGAACAGATCGGAGAAATTTTTCAGAGTCGGGTGCCGCACCAGGAAGCGGGGCGGAAAAATCCACAGCTCATCCAGCGGCTTGAGGGAGGAGCAGACCGCGTAGATCATGGGCAGCGCCATGAAGAGCCCCAGCACCGCCAGGAAGAGGGCAATCAGCACATTGCCGCCCAGGGAGCGGTTCAGCCGCGGGCGTTTGCGCAGTATCCGGGTCATCCTGTCACTCCCCCACCTTTGAAATGATGCGTTTGACCACCAGGTTGCTGGCCACCATGACGATGAACAGCAGGGTGGCGATGGCGCAGGCATAGCCCATCTCAAACCGGATGGTGCCGTAGTCTATCAGATGGTTCATGACGGTATGGGTGGCGTATTCCGTGGAGGGGAAGCCAACCAGGCCGTCCAGGGTCTGGCCGATGCCGAAGGAGGCGGTGATGCTCATCACGGCGCTGAACCGCAGCTGGGATTTCATGGACGGCAGGGTGATGTAGTAGAGCTCCTGCCACCGGTTTTTGATGCCGTCCACCGCCCCGGCCTCGAACAGGCTTTTGTCCAGCCCCTGAAAGCCCGCGATGAAGGCCAGGAAGCTGACGCCCAGGCTCATCCACAGCACGATGATAACGCACAGGGGCAGCATGTAATTGGTATTGGTGAAAAACTGGATGGGTTCGCTGATGAGCCCCAGCTTGAGCAGCACGCCGTTGGCATAGCCATAGCTGTCCCCGCTGAATATCACCGACCAGATGAAAAACAGATTGCCGGAGATGGAGGGCGCGTAGAAAATCAGGGTGACGACGGCCCTGATTTTCGGGGACAGCTCATTGATAAACCAGGCCACGATAAAGCAGAGGATATAGCTGACCGGCCCCGTGATGACGGCGAAAATCAGGGTGTTTTTCAAGGAGAGGAGAAAGATGTCGTCCTCCATGAACAGGCGGGCGTAATTGCCCAGGCCCGCGTACTGAGGCGGCTCCAGGATATTGAAATTTGTAAAGCTGAACACAATGGCGATGACCACCGGCGCCACGGTAAACACCATAAACAGGACGACATAGGGCGCGACGAACAGATAGGAGATCCGATCCTTCCAGATTTTCCGCGTAACGTCCCGGACGGATGGCCTGGGCGGCCCTGCCGGTCTGCTTTTCTTGCTGGCTGTCATGCGGCTTCGTATCCTTTCCTGATGGCGGTCGGGCACCATTTTCTCACGACAGGCCGAACTCGGCCCGCTTGCGGCGGATGTCCGCGTTTATCTGCTTGACGTATTTCATCAGCTGCTCGCCGGGATCCTGGGCCCGGTTGACCACCGCCTTAAAGGCGAAGTCGATATACCGGGTGGTGATATAGCCGCCGGGGACCTGGGGGATCGCCTCGACCCAATCCCACTGCTCCATAAGGCTGTCGTACTGGGCCGCGGGCCAGGGGATTTGGCGGATGGCCTCCAGATTGGCCGCCGGATAGCGGGCGGCGGGCCCCATGTAGCTTTCCAGCTCGCCGGCAAAGCGCACCTGGGTGTCCGCCTCGGTCCACCATTTCATGAAATCCCAGGCGGCGTCCGGATTTTTGGCTCCGGTCATCATAATGGCGGATACGCCGGTGCCGGGCGCCGAATGGTCCACCGTGCCGTCCTCCCGCATCGTTCCGGGCACCACGGTGAAATCCCAGCGCCCCCGCATCTCCGGGGCGAAAACAGTCAGCTGGTTGAACAGGGTGAAGTCCGCGATGGCCACCGGCATCTCCCCCGTCCGGAACCGGTTGACGAAATCGTAGGTCAGCTGGAGCTTGTAGTCGGTATACAGCTCGCCCCACTGCTCGAAGGTGCGGATGGCCGTCTCGTTGTCCAGCAGGCAGGCATCCCCGTTCTCGGTGTAAATGCGGCCGCCGTTCTGATAGAGCAGCATGGCGTACATATCGAAGGTGGTGGGCAGGCCGAACTGCATGCTGTGCTTGTGGAGCTCGGGAATCAGGGTATAGACGTCGTCCCAGGTTTCGGGCACCCCGAAGCCCAGCTCGCTCAGGATATCCTTGCGGTAGAAAAGCATCGGGTAGGAGTAGGTTTCCGGCAGGGCATAGGTCCCGCCCTCAAACTGGTACGGCAGCACCGCCCCCGGATGGAAGCGCCCCAGCACCTCCCCGGCGTCGGGAAAATCCATCAGGTTTTTCACCGCTCCCCGGACGGCGTAATTCATCGGATCGGTGATGGGCGTCTGCAGGGATACATCCGGCCCGGTTC
>CAKTXU010000439.1 GCA_934630995.1 uncultured Eubacteriales bacterium | reverse complement strand
GTCCAGCGCCCCGGTCGGCTCGTCCGCACTGAGCAGGAGCGGTTTTGTCACCATGGCGCGGGCGATGGCCACCCGCTGCTTCTGCCCGCCGGAGAGCTGCGACACCGGCGCGTTTCGTTTATCGGACAGACCTACCAGGGCCAGCGCCTCGTCCACCAGCAAAGGAATCTCTTTTCGGGAGATGCGCTTATTGAACAGCAGCGGGACGGCAATATTATCATACGCGGTTTTGCTGAGAATCAGCCCGAAATCCTGGAGCACAAAGCCGATTTTGCGGTTGCGCCAGTCCGCCAGCGCATCATCGGTCTTGGCGGCGGCGTCCTCGCCGTCAAACAGATACGTTCCCTCCTGGTAGTCGTCAAGGAAACCGATGATATGCAGCAGGGTGGATTTGCCCGACCCCGATCGCCCCATGACCGCGACCATATCTCCGCGCTCGATTTCCAGATGGATGCCCTGGAGCGCATGAACCTCGGACGGCTGCTTGTGATGGTAATATTTGTGAATACCGGACAATTGAATAAGCGGCATCCCCGAACCTCCCTTTCATCAAAGCCATTTATGGATATACGAAATGATGGAGCGCTGGTTTATCTGCCGGATAAAGAGAAAAGAGGAAAGACCGAACAGCAGAAGGATAAAGCAGTAGGAGCCGGCGGCGCCCAGCAGGGAGACGGAGGGGATGACGCCTGTAAACGCCATGGTCAGCAGGGCCAAAAGGGATAGCGCCATGGGAATCCCCACCAGCAGCGCGTCGTGGAGGAGCTTCATCCGGATAATGTCCCCGGTTCTGGCTCCGCACATGAAATAGACCGCCATCCGTTTCTCCTTGTCCAAAAGATTCAGCAGGTTGTATCCCAGGAACGCCGACAGGCAGAAGCACAGAAGAGCGATGGAGAGGACAATCGGCGTCCGCAGGGAGGTAAGCATGCTCGACCGATAATTTTGCAGGCTCGTATGGAGCGAGGTGGCGAAGGAATCCATCATCGCTTTCTGCTCATCCCCCAGCGGTATGGTTTCCTTGAAATAGACGCAGGGGTTTTCATTGGGCACGTCGTCCAGCTGCCCCGTCAGATCCAATCCCAGAATGCCGGTGTTCGTAGCGTTGGCGCCGCCGCCCGGAGTGGGCACCACGGAGTCGGCCAGGACGCCGGCGACGTAGACCTCCACCTGCCGGGTTTCGCTTCTTTCCCCTCCCAGGGAATACCAGACGGTGAGGGGAATCCGTTTCCCCACCGGGTAACGGTGGGACAGGCCCTTTGGCACAATGATGTTCAGACAGCCCTCCTGCGGGCGCGCCATCCAGTCTCCCCGGCTCAGCTTGAGGGTGAACTGTTCAAAGAAGCTCTGCGGCCAGATGAAAACCGTGGGGTTGTCCGCGCTCATGTTGTAGGCTTCGCCGGGAGGAAGCAGCACCACGTCCCGGTTGCCGCCCACCTGAATTACGCCCTCGGGAAGGGCCTCGGGCGCGTTGCTTTCCAGATTCACCTGGTCCGCTGTCCAGACCGTCTGCTCTCCCATGGACGCATACATGCGGCTTAAGGCGTTCAGGCTGTCCAGCCTGGAGACAAACAGATTGAAGGCGATCAGCGTGAGGGCCAGTTCCGCCATCATCAGAATGACCCTGCCCTTTTTTTCGGCCAGCTGTTCCCAGGCCAGTCGCAGCATTCTCATATGCTCACCTCCACCATTGGCGATCCAGCGGCTGGTCACCAACAGCAGCAGGCCGGTCATCAACAGAACCACAAGCAGATACCCGTACCAGGGAAGATACAGCGGAAAATACGACGCCGGCACCAGCAGGGATAGGGGCCAAAACAGGAGGCAGCCCGCCGCGCTGGACAGAGCCGTGATGCATACGGTAGTGAACCGCAGGGTACGGGCGATGGCGGCGCGGCGGGCGCCGCAAACCTTATACACCATGTAGCGGTAGCTGTTCATTTTCAGCATGCTGCTGTAAAGCCCCATGATATTGAGGGCGCATACAAAAATCATCACCACGGCGATGCCCAGAATCAGCAGCGCGTTCGCCAGATACCCCGTGCCGGACATATCGAGATTGGACATGGGCAGGTCGACATAGCCGCCCTGGGCGAAGGACAAGCCGATTTCTATCCGCTGCTCCTTTGTCAGGGGACGGGCAAACTCGATAAACACCTGGTACTGGGCTATTACGTAGCCGGTGGTTTCCGTCTCGTTTCTTTCCAGGGTGCGGTACGGGATGTAATTGGGGAGAATATGGAAGCTCTCCAGCATGTCGTCCCTTCCGTCGGCGATTCCCACGACCTGATAGGGAACGCCGTTAATGGGAAACTGCTCCAGGGTCCGGGGATCCAGCTCGGGATGTTTTTCTTCCAGCCAGGGCTGGGAGAGCACCACCACGTTGGCACCGTTCAGAATTTCCTCGCCGGTAAACCAGCGCCCCCGCAGCAGGTGAGGGGAAGGGATATATAAA
>CAKTXU010000438.1 GCA_934630995.1 uncultured Eubacteriales bacterium | reverse complement strand
GGCGTGACCATGTCGGCAGACGAAATCATTCTCCTGCGCGATCTGCTCAACGAAATAGACCTGTAAGGTGTATTTGCCGCCGTTTGGCGGCTATTCTGTTATGGGAGGCCTTTTATGGCTATCTGGGAAATTCTCAAGGCGGTTCTGCAGGGTATCGTGCAGGGGATCACCGAATGGCTGCCCATCAGCAGCACCGGCCATTTGATTCTGGTGGACGAATTCATTCATATGACGGTATCCAGCGATCCCGTGCGGAATGCGGATTTCTTTAATCTATTTAAAGTGCTTATTCAGCTGGGCTCCATCATCGCCGTTATTGTGCTGTATTTTCATAAGCTGAATCCCTTGTCAACGAAGAAAACCGAAATCCAGCAGCGGGATACCTGGATGCTGTGGTTGAAGGTGCTGATTGCCAGCATCCCTGCCGGCGTCATCGGCTTTCTGTTTGACGATATCGTCGACGACTATCTTTCAGAATGGTATGTTATCGCCGCCACACTCGTTATCTACGGCGTTTTGTTCCTCGTGGTGGAGAGGCGTTACCGCACCCCGCGTGTCAACAGCTTTGAACAGCTGGATTATCGCACGGTGCTTATCATCGGCGTTTTCCAGATGCTGGCCCTCATACCCGGCACCTCCCGTTCGGGCGCCACCATTGTGGGGGCAGTGATGCTGGGCTGTTCCCGCTATGTGGCGGCGGAGTTTTCATTCTTTATGGCGATTCCCGCCATGCTGGGAGCCAGCGGCGTAAAGCTGGTCAAATTCATCCTGGAGCACAGGGAGGAAGGCCTGAATTTCACGGGTACGGAAATGGCCGTCCTGATAACCGGGATGCTGGTGGCTTTCCTGGTATCCGTGGTCGTTATCAAATTCCTGATGAGCTATATCAAAAAGCACGATTTCAAGGTGTTCGGGTATTACCGTCTTGCCTTGGCGCTGCTGGTTATCCTGTATTTTGGGCTCATCCAGCCCCGATTGGCGTGAGCTTAGCCGGACCCGGTATAATCCGGGTCCGGCTTTAAAACGCACAAAAATCCAAGGAAAATTCCGGTAAGCTTCGGATTGCGCCGGCTTTCCGGATATGCTACTATGGTAGGCGAAACGGTTGCCGGAGGAGGCATTGTCTTGTCGATTGCAAAATTGGGGAAATTTCTGAAGCCGTATCGGGTACAATGCGCCGTAGGACCGGCCTTCAAGCTGGTGGAAGCGATACTCGAGCTGTATCTGCCCCTGCTGATGGCCAGGGTTATCGATAAGGGTGTGGCCACAGGGGACAGCGGTTATGTGCTGCGCATGGGCGGGGTGATGCTGGGCATCGTCACCGTCGGCCTGCTTTGCGCCCTGGTGTGTCAATATATGGGTTCGGTGACCTCGCAGGGCTTTGGCACGGAGCTGCGCAACGCGGTCTTTTCCCATATTTCCAGGCTGTCCAACGCGGAGCTGGATCGCTTCGGCACGCCTTCCCTGATCAACCGGGTCACCAGCGACATCAATCAATTGCAGTATGCCGTGGCCATGCTCATCCGGCTGGTCATCCGGGCGCCTTTTCTCTGCATCGGCGGTATCATCATGGCGATCAGCATCGACTGGCGGCTGTCCCTGGTCATCATCGTCGCTGTCCCCCTCTTCGTCCTGGTTATCGTTTTGGTCATGCGCAAAACCGTTCCCCTCCATCGGACGGTGCAGGGCAGGCTGGATTCCCTGACACGGGTTCTCCGGGAAAATCTTTCAGGGGTCAGGGTCATCCGGGCCTTTGCCAAAACCGAACAGGAGCAGAAGCGCTTCGCGGACGCCACCCAGGTGCATACCGACGCGGCCGTCCGGGTGGGAAAGATTTCCGCCATCCTGAACCCCGGCACGCAGCTCATTATGAACGCCGCCATACTGGCTATCGTATGGTTCGGAGGGGGGCGGGTGGAGGCCGGCGGGCTCACCACAGGCGAGATCATCGCCTTTATCAATTATGTCAATCAGATTTTATTGGCTCTCATCGTGGTAGCCAACCTGGTCATCACCTTCACCAAGGCATTTGCCAGCGCCGGGCGGGTGCTGGAGGTGCTGGACACCGTCCCCTCCGTTACCGACGGTGAGGGGGACATACAGCCGGATCCCGCCGCTCCCGCGGTGGAATTCCGCCACGTGGATTTCTCCTTCGGCGGCGGGGAGGACGCCTTGAGCGATATCAGCTTCACCGTTCCCCGCGGGGCGACGGTGGGGATTATCGGCGGCACCGGTGCGGGAAAATCCACCCTGATGAATCTGCTGATGAGGTTTTACGATGTCACCGGCGGGGAAATTCTCGTGGAAGGAAACGATGTGCGGCGTTATACGCTCCGGGAGCTGCGGGGTAAAATCGGCATGGTACCTCAGCAGGCTGAGCTTTTTTCAGGCACCATCGCGGACAATATCCGCTGGGGCAACGAGGATGCCACAGACGAGGAGGTACGGGAGGCCGCCCATA
>CAKTXU010000437.1 GCA_934630995.1 uncultured Eubacteriales bacterium | reverse complement strand
GGTGGGGGGAAAGCCCAGTATTCGGGTATACGTCCGCGCCATGGCCTGAGGTCCGGAGAATCCGCAGCGGGTCGCCGTTTCGGCCACGGTGGTTCCCTCCAGCAGGCAGAGGGTGGCTTCCGATACCCGGATATAATCAAGATATTGCTTAAAATTTCGTCCGGTCAGACGCTTAAAATAACGGGAGGCATAGGAATAGTTCATATGGGCCATCCCCGCTATATCCCGGAGGGTAAGAGGATCCCGATAATGCTCCTCCATATACCGGAGGATACGGCTTATCCGCTCCGCCTGTGGACCCGGGCCGTCGATGGAGAGGGTCCGGATGATGCCGCTACGGACAAAATACCCCGTCAGACGGAGAATGCCGCTGCGGATATAGAAGGCGTAGCCCGGTTCCCGGCGGCGATATTCGGCCTCCAGCTCCTCCAGAAGGGGGCGGATCACCGCCTGATGAGCGGGTTCCAGAGGGGCGGTACGCCCTTCCCTGTTGAGGAAACCGGCCAGATGGACGGGAGTATAGGGGCGGGAGAGCCGGGCATCCAGGATGGAGGGCATGAACTTGAGTACGAAGATCCGGGTCCGGCCTCCGTCCATACAGCGGGTGGCATGGACATCGCCGCTGTACAGCAGCAGAATATCTCCCGCGCAGAGACGGAACCGCGCGCCGTTCACCCACTGCTCCGCTTCTCCGCAGAGGACATAGAGCAGCTCGAAGCAGTCATGCCAATGCTCCTCCACCTCCACAGGGGCCCGCGCGGTGTCCTGCTCGAAAATTTCCACCGGCAGCTCCCCACCGTCGCTGAGCTCGTTTTCAAAGCGGATCATGGCTATTCTCCCGATAAAACAGGCGGAAAACAAGGGGGATTCCCGTTTTCCGCCCGCCGTTTATTCCTCCGTGTCCTCCTGGGACAGCTTCATTTCCAGCCACTGCTGCCGGGTGATGAGCACCTGGCGCGGCTTGCTGCCCTCATGGGGGCCGATGATCCCCCTCTGCTCCAGCTCATCGATGAGACGCCCCGCCCTGGCATACCCCAGCCGCAGCTTCCGCTGCAGCAGGGAGGTGGACGCCATGCCGGCCTCGACCACCACCTCGACGGCCTGAGGCAGCATTTCGTCCCCGCCGCCCTCGTCCTCACCGGCATCGTCCCCGGCCTTGCCGGAGGACTTGGTGTTAGCGGCGGCCTGCCGTTCAATTTCCTGCATGACTTGCTCGTCGTATTCCTGCTTTTCGGAGGCTTTGAGGAAATCGACCACCGATTCCACCTCCCGGTTGCTCACAAAGCAACCCTGCACCCGCATGGGCTTAGGGCAGCCCACCGGCATAAAGAGCATATCGCCCTTGCCCAGCAGCTTTTCCGCGCCGCCGGTGTCCAGAATGGTCCGGCTGTCCACGCTGGAAGCCACGGTCAGAGCCAGGCGGGAAGGGATGTTGGCCTTGATGAGGCCGGTGATGACATCCACGGAGGGACGCTGGGTGGCGATGACCAGGTGCATACCGGCGGCCCGGGCCATCTGGGCCAGACGGATAATGGCGTCCTCCACTTCGTTGGCGGCGGCCATCATCAGATCGGCCAGCTCGTCGATGATGATGAGGATGAGCGGCATGGGCTGCAGGGTTTCGCTCTTGCGGGCCAAGGCGTTGTAGGAGCTCAAATCCCGGACGTTGTTTTCCGCGAATATCTTGTAACGGTTGAGCATCTCCGTCACCGCCCAGCCCAGGGCGCCCGCCGCCTTGCGCGGATCGGTGACCACCGGGACCAGCAGGTGGGGAATACCGTTGTACACGCCGAATTCCACCTGCTTGGGATCGATGAGAAGCATCCGCACATCCTTCGGAGAGGAGCGATAAAGCACGCTTTGAATCATAGAGTTCGTGCAGACGGATTTACCGGAGCCGGTGGTACCCGCAATCAGCAGGTGGGGCATTTTAGCCAGATCAGCCAGCACGATCTGTCCGGCGATATCCTTCCCCAGGGCCACGGTCAGCTTACTTTTGGCGGTGGAGAACTCATTGGAATCGATTAGCTCCCGCAGACAGACCGCTCCGGCGATTTTGTTGGGCACCTCGATGCCCACCGCCGCTTTGTTGGGAATCGGCGCCTCGATGCGCACCCCGGTGGTGGCTAGGCGCAGGGCGATATCGTCGGCCAGCCCTGTTATCCGGCTGATTTTCACCCCGGCGCTGGGCTGAAGCTCATACCGCGTGACGGTAGGGCCGCGGGACACGTCGATGACCTTTGTGCTTACGCCGAATTCCTTGAGGGTTTTCACCAACAGGTCGGCGTTTATCTGCTGTTCCATTGTGGACTGGTTATCGTCCACCGGACGGGCCTCGTCCAGCAGAGACACCGGCGGATAGCGATAACTGTCCGTCTCCTCCTGCGCGGTTCGGTCCTGCAGAATATCCCGGTTGATCTGAATCAGCAGCTGCTGACACAGGGCATCCGCCAGCCGTGCGGC
>CAKTXU010000436.1 GCA_934630995.1 uncultured Eubacteriales bacterium | reverse complement strand
GTTCGATCCTCCTATTCTATATTGTGGGGCGACTCGCCCCAATGATCCGTTAGGCAACGGGGTATTTTCCCAGCATCCCGCGGGTGAAACGCAGCAGATAACGGGCCTCCTCGTCCAGCGCGGCCTCGGAGCCGTCTCCTATCAGCGGGCGCCAGGTTTTGATGCTCCTGCCAACCTCTCCGCCCATGAGCACGAATGGTTCGGAAACAATATTTCCTTTATACCCGATATCCTGCAGGGCGCCGAAAACCTCGTCCCAGTCAATATGCCCCCGCCCGGGAACGGCGCGGTTGTTTTCGCCGGTATGGAAGTGCCGCATCCGCTTTCCTGCCAATCGTATGGCGTCCCCGATACTCTTTTCCTCTATGTTCATATGGTACGTATCCAGATGCACGCCGATGTTCGGGCTGTTCACCAGCTCGGTATAAGCAATTGCCTCAGCGGCGGTATTGATAAGCACCGATTCAAAGCGATTGACCGCCTCCACGCAGACGGTGACGCCGCTCTTCTCCGCCTCCTTCATCACCTGCCGCATGGAGTCCACACTGTAGCCCAGCAATTCCGCCTTTTCCCGTGGCCCCAGAATCATATCGGTGGCACCCCAGGCGGCATAGGTTACGCCGGAAAAAAGCTCTCCGCCCATCACCTGAATTTTGTAAACGATGTCCTTAAGGTATTGCACGCCCCGCGCTCGGACCTCCGGATCCCTGTTGGCGATGTCGTAGCGGGGATCGAGTCCCAGGCTATAGGACAGCTCCACCCCGCAGGAATCCGCCAGCCGCCGGATATCCCGCAGCCTTTCGTCCGGGATATCCAGCAGCGGCTGCGCCTGGAATTCCAGTATATCGTAGCCGAGCTCCGCCGCCTTACGGATATATTTTTCATAATCCGCATCCCATTTTGTCTCCCAGAAATTCATGAAAATACCGAGTTTGTTCAAAGCCTTTCGCTCCTCTCTTTTTGTGAAAGCATTTTGCTGCGCGGTATGTCTTACACCCTGTCCAAATCATAGCCGAGATAATTGGCCAGCGCCTCCTGCACCGCCTCGGCGACATGGCCCCTCGTCAAACAGACATGATGCCGGAAGCCGTTGGTTCCCATATATTTCAGCAGCCCCTCTATATTGTCTTTTTTGAGTACAATGCCGCTGCCGAAAAACGCCTCCTCGATGGGATCCTCCGTCAGCTCTCCCTCGCTGACAAAAGCGCACAGCCGACCGGCCTCGGTGCGCAGGCTTCCGAAGGTCACCGGACCGGGCGCGATCTGCACCTTGTTGACTCCCACGCCGCTGCCCTCGCCAAAGCTCTTGCGGAACATCAGGTGCTCGATGGTCACCCCTTTCCCCCTGGCCATGGAAATCGGCACCGGACCGCAGTGGAAAAGTATGCAGCGGTCAGGATCCGTGCCGTAGTTATTGTTGACATCCAGCAGCATGGCAGGATGCGCCGCAGCCAGCAGAATTGCCCGGGTCATGACCGTGTTGTTAACATCCAGCTCACAGGAAGCCGCGATCCCTCGCTCATTGAGATCACACAGCACCAGGCAGGGCGCCACCCCAAAGGTAGTCTCAAATTCGTTCCAGCAGCGCAGGGCGATACCCTGGAGATCGTATTCCTGGATGAGATCGTCCACCACCACCCCGATACGGGCGATAGTCTCAAGCTTGTGCGGCGGAAAGCTGCCGAAATCCGTAATACGCAAATAATCCGCTGTTTTCTGTTCCACACGTTCGGCACCAGCCTGCTCCATTCGGGCAAAAACCTCCGAGAGATCAATGGTTTCTACATTGATGCCCGCACTCTGCATCGCGATTTCGTCGAAGCGGACGGTCTTAAAAGCCGTGGTACGGGCGCCGATTGCCCCGAGGCTGAAACGCTTCATACCGTCAACCACCCGGCAGACCGCCGCGAATTTTTCGATATGTACCGCAAATTCCGGATCCGTAGGATTGCAGGCAAAGGGCTCGAACAGAGTGTACCGCAGCTTATGCTGCCGGAGCACGTTGCACATCGCAATTTTGCCGCACACCGCATCTCTCCGGTGCGTAAAATCCATTTTCCCCGCTTCGTCCCGATAAGCTTCCACCAAAATGGGAACATTGCAGTTTTCCAGCGCCACCATCGCGCCGTTTTCATCGCCGAAATTAGGCAGACAGAGAATCACGCCCTGAAATTCTCCCCGATGCTCCTCTAAAAAGGCCGCATATTGCTTCCCCTCCTGGATGGTTTCCACCGCACCGTACCGTGTCATCTCCTCATCCGCCATCAGATACCCGTACCCGGCGTCGGTAACCGCCTGGGCCAACTCCCGTCTGGCATCGGCAATCAATTCACCCGGGAAAAAACCGCGATTTCCGAAATAAAGCGCAAAGGTCACATTTTTATTCATAATAAATCCTCCTCACCGCACAATGAATTTTTGTTTCATTAACGATAATGTAATTACGCGATTATTATACCTGCTG
>CAKTXU010000435.1 GCA_934630995.1 uncultured Eubacteriales bacterium | reverse complement strand
AGGTGGTCATCACCAATACCGGGTATATTTATTCCATCAAATATCAGCTGCTCATGCAGATGGATTCGAGCAACGAGTTCCGCGGCTATGTGGGGTCCACCCGTGTGCCCTTTGATATCACCCGGTTTCTGGTCAACCTCTTTGGCTCCGAGCAGCAGAAGAGCAAGCTGCAGAAGGCCATGCCGGCCGCCTATACCAACTTTGTCCTGGGGAAGGACGGCCTGTTCTATGCGACCACCCTGGATTATACCGACGGGCAGATAAAGAAGCTGACCACCACCGGCAGCAACATCTATCCCGTCCAGGATTTCGGTGAACAGGTCCTCAATAAAGCCGGCTGGCTGGAAAAACCGGTTTTTGAGGATATCGCCGTGGATAAAAACGGCATTATCACCGTGTGTGAACGCCTGTCCGCCCGCCTGTTCCAATACGATCAGGAGGGAAACCTCCTGGCTGTCTGGGGTGGAAAGGGGAGCAACCGGGATCAACTGTCCCAGCCCCGCTGTATCGAGGTGGACAGCACCGGCCGTATTTACGTTTACGACAACGGGCGGAATGAAATCTGCGTCTACGAGCCCACCGCGTTTATGGAGCTGGTACATGAGGCGGTGACCTCCTATACCGTGGGGGCCTACGACGAGGCGCTGGAGAATTGGACGCAGGTGCTGGGGATGAGCGAAACCTATTCCCTGGCGCAGATCGGGGTGGGGAAGACTCATTTCAAGCGGCAGGAATATGAGGAGGCCATGGAAGCCTTCCAAATCGCCAACGACAAGGAGCAGTATTCCCGCGCTTATGACAAATACCGATACGCGGTTCTTCAGACGCGCTTCCCGCTGATACTGTGCGCTGCCGTCCTGCTGGCAGCCGCTCTCTTTGTGGGAATTCATTTTTTGCGGAAGCTGTCGGACAGCTTGGAACGCCGGTTTCTGCGGAACAGGGGGCGGATGTAAATGGATCAGTTTTTTCTGGCGATCACCGTCCTGTTCCATCCGGTGGACACCTTCCGCATGATCCAGATGGATCGCCGGCGGTTTCATTATCTGCCGCCGGTGGTGCTCCTCCTGCTGGCCTTCGCGGCCCGGATGTTTTATTTGTACCAGGTGCATTTTCCCCTGACGGAGCTGGATGTGTGGAACACGACCCTGTGGATTGAGGCGGTCAAGTTCCTGCTGCCCATCGTCACCTGGATAGTGGCGCTGAGCGCCATCACGGCCGTCATGGGCGGGCAGAGCCTGTTCCGGGAAATCCTGATGGCCACCTCCCTGGCCTTTGTTCCCTACACCCTGGTTTCGGTGGCGGCGGCTCTGCTGTCCCATGTCATGTCCCGGTCAGAGCTCTTTTTCTTCAATATGATTCTCGTCGTGATGTGGGCTTGGGTGGTGGTGCTGATTATCGCCGGGATATATACCATGAACGACTATAGCGCCAGAAAAACCCTGGTGGTCATCCTGATGAGCGTCGTAGCCGTGTTCCTGATTTGGCTGATTGTCATCCTGGTTTATTCCCTGATCAACCAGATCGTGGATTTCATCGCCGGTATTGTCCAGGAAGTGCGGATGAAAACCCGCTAGTGACTTGTAAACGGTGCCAACACGGCAGCCAATTATTGGCGGACGGCCGGATGAGCGGTTGAATTCATCCGGGGGGCGGCTCATTCATCGCTTCCCTGAAAAGGAGCGCCGATCTCCACAACACAGGCCCGGCTTCGCGGCCCGGCCGGAAAGGCAAGGATTGGCCTATGACTAAACGTAAACTCAAAGCAGCCGGCGTTTTGCTGACGGCAGCCGCCCTCCTTCTGGGCGGGTGCGGGGGAGCGGATCAGTCCTCGGTTATGATACGCTCGGCCACCCGGGAGGAAGCGATCCCCTCCCTGGATACCGGCAGAAAGCTGGATAAAGTCAATGAGACGGCTTATACCTATGCGGCAATAGCCGAAAGCGATGTCCTTCGTCTCTCCTACGATGAGGTCAACAACTGTTTTCAGATCGAGGATAAGCGCAGCGGCAAGGTATGGGATACCATCGTCAACGCGGCGGAAAAGGGGATAAAGGTCAACGAGCTGTGGAACCAGAATTTGTCCTCCCTCTTTTATGTCACCTATTCGGTCAAGAGCAGCAACGGACAGATGAAAAGCACCACCGTCCCTTTGCGCAAGCTGGAGCCGGTCATCTGGACCGAAGCCATAGCGGACGGACTGCGTATCCAGTACTACATGCCCACCGTCAAGCTGGGCTTTCAGGCGGAATTTACCCTGGATGAGGATACTCTCCAGGTGCACATCCCCGCCGAATCCGTCCGGGAGGACGGCACCGTCCTGTTTGTCCGTCTGGATGTCATGCCCCTGCTGGGCGCCTCCGACATCGGAGCAGATGGATACTATCTGCTCCCCGACGGGTCGGGTACCCTCTTTCAGCTGGACAGCGCCCGATACGACACCTCCTACCGCTTCGATGCGTACAGCAGCCTGACCC
>CAKTXU010000434.1 GCA_934630995.1 uncultured Eubacteriales bacterium | reverse complement strand
GCCTATCGCCGGCATAATCCGCCCTTTCCGGTCATACACTGGCACGGGGTGGTAGCATGAAACTGATAACGGGACGCCGGCATCGTCCGGCGCGCATATTTCGCAAAGGCCGGGAAGACCTGTCCGCCAAGTGGAGCGCGCTGCTCAAGCGGGATAAAGCGGCTTTTTGCCGGCGGCTTTGGCGGCTTTCCGCCGTTCCGCTGGCCTCTTGTGTCCTGCTGCTCACCGTCATCGCGGTGCTGCAAATCGATCTGCGGGGGAACGCGACGGTGGCAGCCGGCGGGCAGGAGCCGGTCATTCTGCTGGATCCCGGCCACGGCGGGGCGGACGGCGGCGCCGTGGCGGCGGACGGCACCCAGGAGAAGGATATCAATCTCGCTATAGCCCTGTCCCTGCGGGATATGCTGACGGTTTGCGGCTATCGGGTCGACATGACGCGCACCGAGGACATCTCCATCCACAGCCCGGACTGCACCACCCTGCGCGAGCAGAAGGTGGGGGATATGAAGAATCGTCTCAAGCTGTATGAGACGGCGGCTCTGGTGGTGGGAATTCATCAGAACAAGTTCGAAATCCCCAAATATCACGGAACGCAGATTTTCTATTCGGCCAACAACGCCATGAGCAAGGTGCTGGCCGACAGCATCCGGGAAAGCGTGCTGACCCGGCTCCAGCCGGAAAACACCCGGGAACTGAAAAAAGCGGATAAAAACATTTTCCTGCTGGATAAGACCCAGGTTCCCGCCGCCCTGGTGGAATGCGGCTTCCTGTCAAATCCGGAGGAACTGGCAAAGCTGAAAAGCGAGAATTACCAGCAGCAGATGGCCTTTGCCATCGCCTGCGGGATTCTTGCCTACATGGAATAATCAAGAGGATGTGTAACGCCTATGGCTGCCGGTCAAAAAGCCAAGACCGTATTCATCTGTTCCGAATGCGGCTGTGAATCGCCCAAATGGGTGGGAAAATGCCCCTCCTGCGGGGAATGGAACACCATGAACGAGGAGCTGCGTGCCTCCGGGCGTCCCACCCCCGGCGCCGTGCCGCTGGCGGGACGCGCGCCGGTACAGCGCATCGGGGACATCGACCCGGAGGGGGAGGAACGGCACCGGACGGGAATGGCCGAGCTGGACAGGGTTCTGGGCGGAGGCATCGTTCCCGGCGCGCTGATGCTCATAGGCGGCGACCCCGGCATCGGCAAATCCACTCTGCTGCTGCAGATATGCGAGTATCTGGGGCGGGATTTGCGCATCCTGTATGTCTCCGGGGAGGAGTCGGCGCGGCAGATAAAGCTCCGGGCCAGGCGGCTGGGGGTGGAGAGCGCCAACCTATTCATCCTCTGCGAAACCGATATCGGTACGATTCTCAACGCGCTGGATACGGAACGGCCGGACGTTCTCATCGTCGATTCCATTCAGACCATGAATCTGGCGGAGGTTTCCTCCTCGCCGGGCAGCGTCACGCAGGTGCGGGAATGCGCCGCCGCCATCATGCGGGCGGCTAAAAGCAGTGATACCCCGGCCTTTATCGTGGGACACGTCAACAAGGACGGCGCCATCGCCGGTCCCAAGGTGATGGAGCACATCGTCGACTGCGTCCTGTATTTCGAGGGAGACCGGCACACCAGCTACCGGATTCTGCGCTGCGCGAAAAACCGGTATGGCTCCACCAATGAAATCGGTGTGTTTGAAATGCGGGAGCAGGGGCTCTGTGAGGTAGAGAACCCCTCCATGATGCTGCTGTCCGGCCGCCCGAAAAATGTCTCGGGAACTTGTGTGGCCTGCGCCGTGGAGGGCACCCGGCCCATCCTGGCGGAGGTGCAGGGCCTGGTGTCGCCCACCGGCTTCGGAAACGCGCGGCGGATGGCCACCGGCTTTGACTACAACCGCCTGTCCCTGCTGCTGGCAGTGCTGGAAAAACGGGCGGGATATTTCTTCTCCAACCTGGATACCTATGTCAATGTTGTGGGGGGGCTGCGGCTCGACGAACCCGCCGCCGATCTGCCGGTGGCTATTTCCCTGATATCCAGTCTCAAGGATACGCCCGTGTCTGAGGGGCTGGTGGCCTTTGGAGAGGTGGGACTGGCGGGGGAGATACGGTCCGTCTCCAATGCGGAATCCCGTATCGCGGAGGCGGCCCGGCTGGGCTTTACCCGCATTCTGGTGCCCCGGCACAACCTCAAAAGCATCTCCCCGCGAAAGGATATCCAGGTGGTGGGCGTTGCCACCGTCCGAGAGGCCTACGAGGCGCTGTAGAACTGTTCCTTGTCTGTCATCAACGAACCGGGCCGGGCGCCGACAGCGCCCGGCCCGGTTTTACCTTGTCAGCGGGTTATCATGCGCTTGAGCAGGGTACAGCCCTCCGGGATATATCGTCCGGTGGCGCGGGCTGTTTCCTCGGTAAAACGTTCGGGTCCGTCACCCGTGACGGCTTCACTGCGATAGAGAAGATAAGGGACCGGATCGGCGGTATGGGTGCGCACCGAGAGG
>CAKTXU010000433.1 GCA_934630995.1 uncultured Eubacteriales bacterium | reverse complement strand
TATTTGATCAGTACCGCATCGTTTTCCTGCACGTCGGGGGATATCTGATTTCCGTAGGCGTCCTGCGCGAAATCCCCCGTCTCCAGCACGTCGGAGAAGGATCTCTCGAAGGTCAGATTTCCCGCCTCATGAAAGGGGAGCGAGCCGTTTACCGTCAGCGCGCGCACGGCGCTGTTTTTGCGGTCGGACAGGGAGCCGTAGGTTACCCGCAGGCAATACAGCCCCGCCTGGGCGACCTCGACCTGCCAGGCGCATACGCCGCCCTCCATTGTTTTCAGCGCCGCGCCGCCGCTGTACCGCTCCTCTTTCATCAGGCTGTCCCCAGCCGCCGATTCCGTGAAGGCCTCGCCCTCCACCGCGATGGTCGCCGCCGCCTCCGGCTCGCCGGCATAGCGGGCCAGATACTCCCGATAGCTCATCTCCGCCGTCGATTCCCCGGCGGAAGCGGAGGATACCCCCCCGGCGGAAGCGGACACGCCGGGCAGCGGCGCGGCCAGGGTGAAGGTCAGGACTGCTCCGGCCAGCAGGGCCAAGCTTTTTTTCCGTATCCGTCGCCTTGAGGCGGCGAGGCTGCTGCGGCGGACAATAGCCGGCAGCAGCCCCGGGCCCCTTACAATATCCGGTCCTCTTATTTCTTAAAGAAAAAATCGTCGATGGCTGTTTGCGCCATCACCTCGTAAGAGGTGATAAGGGAGGCCAAATCCGCGTCGGGTTTGGCCACGATGCAGTCGGACAGCTCCGCCTCGATGGGCAGCATCCCGGAGGAGTAGGTGAGCTGGGATATTTCAAAGGTGGCGTAATCCAGCAGGTTGCGGACCGTGGTTACCGACTCGTCGTCCCGCAGGGCCACATCGGCGTAAAAATCGATGAGCTTCTCGGTGTTTTTCCAGGCGGCAAAGGACAGCGCCTCCAGAATCAGGCCGGTCTTATCCAAATCTTTATTGGTGATCGGAATGACGACACAGGGCTGATTGTGATCCACCCGGCTTTTGTAGGAGGCGGCGCGGGGGCCCTTCGGCATGGGCAGGACCCCGAAATCCGACTCCATCTCATGGAGCACGTTGTAGCCTGCCCTCAGGCCGTAGCCGAAGAAAAGGAGACGGCCCGCCTTGAAGGCCTGATAATTTTTGGTATAGTCGCCGTTCTCCGGAAAAAGGGTTTTGTCGTCGAAATACATCTTGCGGATGGTCAGCAGATCATTGATATTGTCCGTCGTCCCCAGGGAAAATGCGGGCTTCCCGTCCTTGATATCGATATACCGGACGTCGCCCGCGGTCATCAGCGCGTTGAGCAGGTCCTTGACCGAGCCGCCGAAGCCCCACCGGTCGTTCTCGTCCATGACGCCGTTGCCGTCCATGTCCTTGACCGCCTTGGCGGACATCTCCCGGAAGGCGTCCCAGGTCCAGCCGCCGCTCTCCGCCAGGGCGTACAGATCTCCCAGCTCCAGCTCGGCTGCCAGCTTCTTGTTGTAGAACATCACCCAGGAATTGTCGATGGGGCTGGCGCAGTAGTTGACCCCCACCATCGTCTTTCCGTCCACGGTGGACACCTCGTTCATCGACTGGTTCCACCATGGCTTGTCGAGCTGGAGGTTCGGCACCGTTTTCAAATCGAGAATAGTCTTTGAGGCCACATAGCCCCCCACCTCCCAGATGGTGGGCATGATGATATCGGCCACCTTATCCCCCGCCAGAATTTTCGGCTGCAGCCGCTGCACCGAGTTGGCGTAGGGCACCTCGACGATTTCGATATGGCAGTTGAAACGGCTCTCGATTTCCTCCGTGGTTTTCAGGATCAAATCCTCATAGGCGGAGTTGTCCTCCTCCGGGAAAAACCATTCGGGCGCCCAGGTCGCGATTCTGAAGGTATAGCCGTCCAGGTCGGTGTCGGGCAGGCCGTCGTTTTCATATTTATCAAAAATACTGTCCGATGCCGACCCGCTCTGGGGGGGATTGGAGGCGGTGGGGGAGGCGCCTTTGGAGGAGGTATCGGGCTCCTTGCCGCAGCCGGCCAGGGACGCCGTCAACAGGGCGGCGGCCAGGGTCAGGCAGACGGTTCGGCACACAGGTGCTGATTTCAATCGCATTCATCCTTTCAGCGGGGGCGTTCCCCGAATCATGCGGCGGGAGGAGGAAAACCGCGGCAAATCCATCGGTTTACCGCGATTTTCAACCCGCAGTGCGTACTTTCGCAGGAGGCGTCCGGAATCTCAGCGCTTTTTCCGCAGAAACAGGGCGCCGCTCAGGCCTGCGGCGGCAAGCAGGAGGGCGGAGACGGCAAGGCCGATATCTCCGGTGGGGGGAGGCGTCGTTTTCACCGTCACGGTATATTCCGCGGCGGTTTCACCGTCCTGTATCGCCTGGAGCTTCGCCACGTCTTTGGCGGAGGCGGTGTCGGCGGCTTCCTTGCCGTCGGCGGTCAGGTATTTGAGGGTGACGCCCTCGGCGGGCGCCAGCGCCGCCTTCAGCTGCGCCACCGTCATGTCCT
>CAKTXU010000432.1 GCA_934630995.1 uncultured Eubacteriales bacterium | reverse complement strand
CCTTTACGCGTCGACATGGCCTCATTCTAACACATCCCGCAGGCGGATACATTCAAGATTATGGATTGGACAAAATCGCAAATTCCGGCGAAAGGGGGGGACGATATGCAGGAGCCGGTTTTCAACTGCGTCGACGACTATTCCTGGAGCGACAGCCGGCAGGTCCTGACCAGCCGCGAAACGGAAATTCCACAGCTCGCCACCTTCGGCCACGGGGTGGATCGTCCCTCACCAGCCACCTTACTGCCCCACTGCCATCTGCACAAATTCGAAATCGTCGTGGTGGTCAGCGGCCAGCAAATCTACTGCGTGGAGGACGAGCTGTACACCGTTTCGGGAGGCGAGGTATTTCTGACCTTTCCCGGCGAGCCGCACAGCGGCCGGGAACTGGCCCAAAGTGTGGGGGAAATCTACTGGTGCCAAATCGATGTGACGGACAGCCGTTCTTTTTTTCATCTCCAGTCCCCCTGGAGCGAACGGCTGTATCACCGGCTGCTGCGGATTCACAACCGCATATGCAGGGTGTCTCCCGGCGCCGTCAAGCTGGTGAAAAAGAGTTTTTCCCTTCTGGCTTCCCCCGAGCCCTTCGACAAGCTCGTCGGCGCCTCCACCTTCACCACCTTTCTGGCGGAATACATCTCCAACAACCTGGCCCAGCGCCGTCCCGCGCCCTCTCCGGCCATCGGGCAGGCTGTCGCGTATATCCGGGAGCATATCGGCCAGGAGCTTCTTCTCGAAGAGCTGGCGGCGTTTACAGGACTGTCCCTGAGCGCCTTCAAGCAGCGCTTCAAGGAGGAAATCGGCATACCGCCGCGGGAATTCATCAACCTGCGGAAAATCGAGCAGGCCAAGCTCCTTATCCGGCAGGAGCCCCGCCGCAGTCTGTCGGACATCGCCATGGCCCTGGGCTTCACCACCAGCAATTACTTTTCGGTGGTATTCAAAAAGTACACCGGCGTCAGCCCCCGGGATTACAGCCGGCTCTCCGGGACGGAGGACCCCTCCACCGCCCCATAGCGCGTCGTCCCGGCCGGTTCAAAAAAATTTTCCTTCCGGGATGCAAAATTTACCGATTCCCGCACTATACTACTCTGAGAGGGCGTTTTCCGGCGGCCGTTCGTCCAAACGCCCGCGGGCTCCGGTTGACTTGTCTTTTGATATGTGATATGCTTGTATTCAAAACTAGATGCGGCATGATGGATTGGAATGTGACTAATGAAGATTCTTCTGGTAATCGATCAATTCGATAACGCGAACAACGGCACCACCATATCCGCCCGGCGGTTCGCCTCCGTTCTCAAAAGGCACGGTAACGAGGTGAGGGTGGTCAGCATCGGCCAGGCCGCCCCCGACCGGTTTCCCGTTCCGGAGCTGAGGACGATACACGTAGTGGATCAGATAATCAAGAAGCAGGGCATGGCTTGGGCCAAGCCGGACCGCGGAACGCTGGAGGAGGCCGTCGGCTGGGCGGATGTGGTCCACTTTCTGATGCCCTTCTGGCTGTCGGTGGCCGGGCTGCGGATAGCGGAGCGGCTGGGCGTCCCCCATACCGCCGCCTTTCATGTCCAGCCGGAAAACATCACCTACACCCTGGGCATGGGCAAGCTGACCGGCGTCAACACCGCGATTTACCGCTTCTTCCGCAACACCTTCTACAACCGCTTCACCCATATCCACTGCCCCAGCCGCTTTATCGCCGGAGAACTGGAGCGCAACGGCTACACCGCGCAGCTGCACGTCATCTCCAACGGCGTGGACGAAAGCTTCCAATACCGGAAGCTGCCCAAGGCCCCGGAGCTTGAGGGGCAGTTCGTTATCCTGATGATCGGCCGCCTGTCCAATGAAAAGCGTCAGGACGTCCTCATCGACGCCGTCCGCAAATCCCGCCACTGCGACCGTATCCGGCTGATTTTTGCCGGACAGGGTCCGAACCGCCAGCGGTATGAAACGCTGGCGGAGGGATTGCCCCACCCCCTGATCATCGATTTTCTCCCTACCGACCGTCTGCAGACCCTGCTGGCCATGTGCGACCTCTATGTCCACGCAGCCGACGCGGAAATCGAGGCCATCTCCTGTATCGAGGCCTTCAGCAGCGGGCTGGTGCCCATCATCGCCAACAGCCCGAAATCCGCCACCCCGCAGTTCGCCCTGGATGAGCGCAGCTTGTTCGCCGCGGGGGACAGCGGGGATTTGGCTGAAAAAATCGACTATTGGATTGAGCATGAACCTGAGCGTCTCGAAATGGAACGCCGCTACGCCGCGCATGGAAAGACCTATGGTATCGACGCCTGCGTCAGCCAGATTGAGGAGATGTTCCGCATGGCCATCCGGGAGGAGGAGGCCTGCTATGTGGAAACGTGAGCCCCAGGAAAACGACTTCGCCGCGAAAATCCCCTTCTGGAAACCGGTTCCCATCGAAATAGACGACGACTACAGCTTTTTATCGGACGACAGCCTCCTGTTCCGTGTGGGCAGCCGTTTTCTCCATTGGTT
>CAKTXU010000431.1 GCA_934630995.1 uncultured Eubacteriales bacterium | reverse complement strand
CCAAATCGCGGAACAGGAGGATGGCCCGCTCTACCGTCTCCATCGCCTCGCTGTAAGTAAACAGGGGAGACAGGGCGGTACCCTGGCGGATCTGTTTGCCCCAGCGTCCTCCCAGCGTTATCTTGAACATCACCTCGCTCTCCGGATTGGCTCCGAAGGGGCATTGGCCAGCACACCGCCCGCAGTTGTTGCAGGCGTCCCCGTCAATTCGCAGAGCGCCTCCCTCCAGGCTCGCGGCTCCGATGGGACAGGCGGCACTAACCCCGCACTTTTTGCAGCCGCGGCAGAGCTCACTGTCGAAAGCAGGAGCCCGCTGCCCGATGATTCCCACATCGTTGAGATCGGGTTTGAGACAGTTGTTGGGGCACCCGCCCGCAGCGATTTTGAATTTGTGGGGAAGCGTGACTCTGCCGTACCCCTCGTAAAACCTCTTGTGGAGCTCGGCAGCCATGGCCTGGGTATCATAAAGGCCAAAGACACAGACGGTTCCCTTACAGGCCACCACAGGGCGCACCTTATTGCCCGTTCCGCCCGTCTCCAATTGCTTTTCGGCCAGAAATGCCCGAAAGGGCTCGATATCCTCATAGGCAATGCCGGGCAGCTCCACCGTCAGCCGGGCGGTAAAAGCCACCTGGCCGTTGCCAAAGCGTTCCGCCGCCTCGCCGATATGGCGGAGCTGTTCCCCGGTCAGTACCCCGTTTTCCGTGATGATACGTCCTGAAAACCGATCCGTTCCCCGGTTGTTGAGAAAGCCCATGCCCTTGACCCGTTTTTTGTCCTCTGCGGATACTGCCATGTATTCGTCACGCCTTTCCGTTTTTCACAAACTTTTCCCATTATAGCACTTGCTTGGAATTGGGTAAAATAGTATTATATAATCAAATTCATAGGGAAACAACTATATTGGAGGACGGTATGACGATACGGCATTTGCGGGTGTTTATCGCGGTGGCGGAGACGGAGCGGATGAGCGCGGCCGCCCGGAGGCTGTACGTCGCCCAGCCCACGGTCAGTCAGACCGTCGCGGAAATTGAGGCGCATTATGGTGTCCGTTTGTTTGAGCGGCTGTCCAAAAAGCTGTATATCACCCCGGATGGGGCACGGCTGCTGGGCTATGCCCGTCATATCGTCGCCCTGTTCGATGAGATGGAGCAGTCGCTTCAGCAAGCCTCGGACCGTCCCTCTCTGAAAATTGGAGCGACGATGTCGGTGGGCGGCAGTATTTTACCGGACCTGGTTTCTCGCTATGGCGGAGGTGTTCGTGGACAACAGCCGGGAAATTGCGCCGCGGCTGCTGCGCAGCCGGCTGGACGTCGCATTGGTGGAGGGGCGGGTCAAAAGCGCCGAGCTGCTTGTCCGTCCTGTTATCCGGGACGAGCTGGTTCTGCTGTGCGCCCCCGGTCATCCCTTTGCCGGACGGGCATCGGTGAAGCCGGAGGAGCTTATCAACCAGCCTTTCATCCTGAGAGAGGAGGGAAGCGGCACAAGAGAGCTGTTCGAAATCGGCCTGGCTTCTGTGGGGATTTCTGTGGAACGGAAGTGGGTGTGTCATACCGCCGACGCCATTCTCCGGGCCGTGGAGGCGGGACAGGGATTATCGGTGATTTCCCGGCGTCTGGCGGCGGAGGCGGCCGCCGCCGGCCGGGTGCACATGGCGGCGGTGGAGGGGCTCGATTTGACCCGAGCCTTCAGCCTGGTCTATCACAAGGATAAGTTTTTATCCCCGGCGCTGCTGGCCTTTCTGGAGGTATGCGCCCGGGGTGGGGAGGAGTGGGCAGGTGATCAAAGCTCTGCATGACAAAAAATGTCTGAACGGGATTGCAACTTGCGCGTCGATGGCGTATAATATGGTTCGCAGACAACGGCTGGGAGCCGTTTAGGGTTAGGAAGCCGGGTGAAATTCCCGCACTGTCCCGCAACTGTGAGAGCGGAGCGCGGAAAAACGAAGCCACTGGGAAACCGGGAAGGCATTTCCGCGCAGGGAGGCTCAAGTCAGGATACTAACGGTCTGCCGCATACCTGTCCTTACGGCCGATGAGGAAGGGGAAAAGGCTTTGCCGTGCCGCGTCATGGTTTGCCGGCTCTCATCCGTTCGGGTGAGGGCCTTTTTTATACTCCCGATTCTTCTGGATTTCTCTTGAAATGATCAGATGGGAGGGATGGACAAACGCGATGAAAATGGCCTGTATTCTGGCGGCGGCTTTTCTGCTGGACGCTCTGCTGGGCGATCCGCACCGGCTGCCTCATCCGGTCTGTCTCATCGGCAGAATGATAAGCGCCGGGGAGCGGTTGGCCAGGAAAGCCCTGCAAAGCGAATTCGCCGGCGGCGCGGCGCTGGCTGTGTGCGTGATTCTTATCAGCGGCGGCGTTCCCTTCCTGCTACTTTGGCTGGCGGAGCGGCTGCATCCCTGGCTGGCCGCCGGATTGCAGATACTATTCTGTTACCAGATCTTGGCGGCCAAATCCCTCCGGACTGAGAGTATGCGGGTATTTC